>WQXZ01000014.1 GCA_009781525.1 Coriobacteriia bacterium
AGAAAAAAGACGACTACAAAAATCCTCTGCACCCCTAAGTCATGCTAGTTGGCGTCGCCATTCGCAGTATCGCCATCTCCCGTGCTTGCAGCCTCAACGGCATCTTCAGAGTCGTCCTGCCCAGCAAGAAATCTGCTGATCCGATCCGAGTATTCAGGATGGGTGATCCCAGCTTCAAGCAGATCAACTACCGGCACATCGTTCCAGAGTGATTCAATGCGGTAGAAATCTCGCTGTTCCGGCTGAAAGACATGCACTATAACATCACCGTAATCGAGCAGCACCCAGGTCAACTGACCATAGCCCTCACGTCCGATCGGCTTAACATCAGCCTCCAACCTGAGTTTCTCCTCAATCGCTTCGCAGATTGCATCAACCTGTCGGTCGATCGCACCGGTAGCAATGACAAAGTAGTCACAGACAGCGATTGCTTCGCGCACTTCCTGGACGATAATATCAGTTGCCTTTTTCTCGTCAGCTGCCAGAGCCGCCAACAGCGCTATCTCTCGGGATGTTTTCACTGGTTCTCCTTATGTTTTCGGCTTAGCTGAATATGCTCCCCGATGATGGAGATTATGCAATCTCCTAAGAAAAACCTCTTTCTATTGGAAGCAAAAACAGCTTGCTATCATTTTAGAGAATCTCCATGCAAAGCCATAGTGCCAGATTGTCAAATTCTTTGAAATTCTTCTTGTGCTGAGACTTGATGAATGATATAGTTCCAAAATCATAGAGCTTTGCTTCAAGCAGCCACTAGGTTTAAATCAAGTAAAACCTGGTGTAAGCCCAAAAGCTAAGAACGGTTTCTGTCAAGCAAACAGTTTTGATAGTTACCGAGAGATTCAAGCTTAATATATCGGATGAACCGAAGCTAAGCGAAAATCCCAAACGACACAACGGAAAAACCGAATGTCTTAAGCGATCGCCAAGTCGAAGGCTCGGCTGGTCGTTGACTCCAGGCACACCATGCCTGGCTATTGAGCAAACGTGCTAACCATCGCACCCAACTCATAAGCCTGGCAACTGCACTTGCACCTACCCGGGTTATCTGTCGGTATCCCCTCTGGCATATAACCTTATATCCTCCTTTCGATCTGTGCTCAAGCCTCCGACCCCTCACGGAGGCTTGAGCATTTCTACCACTGTAAATCTAGGCTTGCATTACAGAGTATTGTCTAGCCTGCCTCAGTGTCGCGGTAGCCAGCAAAAACACTTCATGCTCTGTCTGAGTGCATTTGCGCAGCATATCCTCCATTGCCTCAATTGATAATATGTGGATAAACTCGCGCTTCTCCACAAGATACGAAAGCGACAACTGAAGCGCTGACATGAAAACGATCTGTAGTGAGTCAACTCCAACCAGCGCACGTAAACCTTCGACCTGCAATGCAAAAGCCCCGTCTGAAAAAACACGTGACGGCTCAATCATGTCAGCCACATAGATAATCATATCAAGGTCGCTCATGTTTGCTGCAGCTAGAGTATGCCGGTCGATAGCCTGAATCACTTCCTGCTCCAGCAGCGCAAACTCATCTGCAACAGATAGCGCACCGGTATGGGCATGCAGCAGTTTCTCTGGGTTCAAAGGAATTGTAAGACCAGATAGCATCGCTTTGCGCACAAGCTCCTCAACCGAAAGGTCTTTATCCCAATCGTGCAAAAGACCAGCAAGACGTACGTTTTTCTGGTCGGCACCATATATGTCAGCCATTCTGCTTGCTGTGTCAGCGACACCGATAGAGTGCTGCACTCTTGACTTACTCAGGCGCTCACCGATCGCCTGCAGAACAGCATCATGGCTCAATCGATCGTCATCCACGGTACAAACCGTGCTCGTCGATATAGCTGACCACCGACTCTGGAGTAAGGTGGTTGATTGGTAATGCTGAGGCGACACGTGCCCTTATCGCTGTCGAACTGACATCAAGCTGCACAGCCTCAACAGGCAAAGCATCAATCGACTCTGCTTGTGCCACTCGTAACAAAGCATCACGCTCGGAACCGGGGCGCTCAGCGAACAGAACCGTGACAGCATCTATGACAGTCTTTGCCTCACGCCAATTCGGCAGGTCAATCATGGCGTCAGCACCCAATATCATGAATAGCTGCACTCTGTTGCTGCCATCTGGTAGCTGGCAGGCATCGCGTAAGATGCGAACCGTATCAACGGTGTAACTTGGGCCTTCGCGATCCACTTCAACCCGACTGACTGCAAACTGCGCCGAGTCTTGTACAGCCAGCTGCAGCATCTGTACCCGCTGATCAGCACTTGCTGGCCCCTTCTGACCAGTTGCAGCATTCTGTATCAACTTGTAGAACGGATACGAACAGGGAACAAACAGTACCCCGTCCAGCTGGTGCTGCTCCAAGGCGAACTGCGCCAGCAACAGGTGGCCAATGTGTACAGGGTCAAATGTGCCGCCGAATAACCCGAGGCGAAATGGCCTATCGCCCTCAGACGCAGCGATCGCTTCACTGAAGCGACCGAACTTCGCCTGGTCAATGACTGCGCCTGCGGCGCTCGCGACCGCACCTGAGGCGCCTGCGGCACTCGCGGCGCTCTCGCTCGCTGCGCCCACAACCACAGCGCCTGCCTGTTCTTCTCCATTTATAACCATATCTGCCCCCTGGGTCACTCTATCTTGTAGGCATCGTATCTGAGCCTCGCGCCAGCCACCTAACGTATCTGCCCCGACCCCTCCAGGATGTACTTGCCAGTGGTCAGTGCTTCCAGCCCCATTGGCCCTCGAGCATGCAGCTTCTGGGTTGAGATGCCGATCTCTGCTCCCAGCCCGAACTCTCCCCCGTCGGTAAAGCGGGTGGATGCATTCGCATAGACAACAGCTGAGTCAACCTCCAGCAAGAAACGCTGAACCGCCTCGTAATCCTGACTGAGAATCGAATCTGAATGATGAGTACTGTAGGTGTTGATGTGCTCGATTGCCTCATCAATGCCGCTGACACACTTGATGGCTATCTCCAAAGCCAGGTACTCAGTGTACCAGTCAGCTTCGACAGCTTTAACAATCAGCTCGCGCTCAGCATCTGACAGCAACTCAGGCAGCCCCTCGACTAGCCCAAGGCATTGCTCGTCAGCGTGTATCACCACACCTGCTCCAGTCAATGCTTTGATTATCTGGGGTAGATAGAGCTCTGCTACAGCAGAGTCTATCAGCAGCGTCTCTATAGAATTGCATACACCAGGACGCTGAAGCTTGGCGTTCAGGGTAATGGGCATGATGATATCAGGATCTGCTGCTGCATGAATGTAGAGGTGGCAGTTGCCTTCGCCGGTTTCTATTACCGGTACTTTGGCGTTTTCAACTACCGACTTGATCAGTGAGCCTGATCCACGTGGAATCAGCAGGTCAATCATACCATGCAGTCCCATTAACTCAGTCGTAGCTGCTCGGTCGGTGGTCTCAATAGACTGCAGCCAACCTTCTGGTAGACCAGCTTTAAGCCCAGCATCGGCTAGGACCTTGGTCAGTACGATGTTCGAATGGTTTGCCATTGATCCGCCTCTAAGAATCACAGCATTACCAGTCTTCAAGCAAAGACCAGCGGCGTCAACTGTGACATTCGGGCGTGCCTCGTAGATCATCGCAACTACCCCGATCGGTACACTGACCTGACGCATCAGAATTCCGTTGTATAACGTACCGCCATTAAGTACCTTACCGAGTGGATCTGGCAAGGCAATGACATCTCGCAAGCTTAAGGCAATACCTGCCAAACGATCAGCGCTAAGCGCCAACCTGTCAAGCAATGCAGCCTCGGTACCAGCAGCTTCAGCTGCCTCCATGTCTTTTGCGTTCTCTGCAAGAATCAGATCCTGCTCTGCTATCAGCGCATCAGCCATTGCAGCCAGAGCATCATTGCGCTGACTCAGGCTCAACCGCGCCATCAGCCCTGCGGCTTTCTTGGCTATTACTGCCTTTTCCATTACTTCAGACATCTATATCTCCAAATCTCTTTTTCGCTTGAGTCGACCTCAAGGCTACTAGTAAAAAATCACCAGCTGGTCGCGATGAATCGCCACCTGCGCGGCACTCGATGCCTCCGGCAAGTCGGTACTGCCTGTCAGCTGCGAAAAGCTTCTGCCAGCTGACTCGGTTAAGGTAGCAGAATCATAGTTGGTCAGGCCTCTGCCGATAATCATGCCATCCTGAGCACGAATATCGACCGCTGCTCCAGCAGCGAACTCGCCTTCGACCTTACTGATACCTACCGGCAGTAAAGACCTACCCTTCTCTCGCAAAGCCTGCTCTGCGCCACTATCAACATAAAGCGATCCCAACACCTGACCGGAAAGCGCCATCCATAGCTTTCTGGCACTATAGGAATGATTGGATTCAGCCGCAAACCTGGTACCGAGCGATTCTCCTCGCGCCACATCCAGCACCACGTTCGGCCGCTCCCCTTCACATATCACCATCTGAATGCCTGCCGCCATGCAAATTCGCGCAGCCTCCAGTTTAGTCACCATTCCGCCACTGCCACGAACAGTCCCCGCGGCACCTGCAGCCTGCACGATCTCTTTTGTCAACGCCCCGATCGAGTCAATCAGCACCGCGTCTTCATGCCTTCTCGGGTCAGCGCTATACAGTCCATCGATATCCGAAAGCAGAATCACCAGGTCAGCCTTGACCAGCACCGCGACATGAGCCGCCAGCGTATCATTGTCGCCGAACCTGATCTCATCCACAGCCACTGTATCGTTCTCATTGATCAGCGGTACCACGCCAAGCTCCAGCAGCCGCTCCATCGTATCCCGCGCATGCAGGTACGAGCTGCGATTCTCAGTATCGAACCTGGTCAGCAGCACCTGGCCAAGCTTCATCTGCCAGGCAGCGAACTCTTCGGAGTAAACCTGGCTCAGTCGCAGCTGTCCGACCGCCGCTGCCGCCTGCAGGCTGGGCATGTCAGTCGGACGCACCCCGCCATAGCCAAGCGCCTCGAGCCCGGCGGCAATGGCTCCGGACGTGACTATCAGCACCTGCGACCCGAGCGTCTGCCGAATCGTGTTGACCTGATCGCCCAGCGCCCGGATGAAGTCTCTATTTATGCTTCCGGCATCGTCAGTCAATGTCGACGAGCCGATTTTTACAACGATACGTCTATAAGAACCATCTGTGGATAAGTTCGCGGCCTTTTTCTCTGCATCATTCTCTGTTGCAGTTGCCCTGGTGTCACTCATCTAAAATATCCTCTCCTTCAGTTTCTTCATCCTCGTCGGACAGCAGGTGGGTCTGGAGGGCAAAGGCGCGTCTGAGGATTCGTATCTCGTCACCATTCTTTGCACCTGCAGCAACCAGGGCCTTCTCCACACCAAAGCGTTCCAAGCGGCGTTGGAGATATGCGATAGCCTCTTCGTTTTCCCACTCTGTCTGTATGACCATGCGTTCCACAGCCTTGCCTTGAACCCGGAAGACGTTACCGCCGAGGTTGGTTACTGTGAATTCGCGATCGCGTTCTTTGCGGCGATACTCCCAGATCTGCTCGTACGCTGGAGTCTCTGGTTGCTCGGCTGCCGCCTGTATGCGGAGCTCCTTGACCAGTTGATTAGCGGTTCTGAGCAGCGTATCGATGCCTTGCCCGGTAATCGCTGAGACTGCAAAGAGCAGCGGCTCCTGGTAATCAGGTGAGAACTCGTTACCGCCGACTTTTTGCATGGCGCGCTCTGTCAGCTCAGCCTTCAGTGCAGCCATTATCGGAGCGGTGTCAACCAGGTCGGCTTTATTCAATACCACTATTTCTGGCCGGTTTGCCAGATCGTCTGAGTATTGTTCAAGCTCGGCGCGAATGATGCGGTAGTCTTCTACCGGATCGCGTTCTTCCCAACTGCCAGAGGCATCTAACACGTGCAGTAGCAGGGCGCTGCGCTCAATGTGACGCAGGAATTCCGTACCAAGGCCGCGGCCTTCGGAAGCGCCCTCGATCAGGCCTGGAACGTCTGCGACAACGAAGCTGTCGTAATCGATACTGACAACACCAAGGTTCGGCACCAGAGTGGTAAAGGGATAGTCCGCAATCTTCGGGCGGGCCGCGCTGATCGTTGCGATCAGTGATGACTTACCGACGGACGGCATGCCTATCAGGGCTGCGTCTGCCATCAGCTTCATAGTCAGTTCTATCCAGCATTCTTCTGCCGGTTCACCCAGCTCGGCAAAAGCTGGGTTTCGCCTGGTTGACGTGACAAAGTGCACGTTGCCGCGACCGCCTTGGCCGCCTTTGACAACGATGACCTTCTCACCGGCAACAGTCAGGTCGGCAATCATCTCACCGCTTTGCTTTGTTTCGTCGTCATAGGCATGAATCTGGGTGCCCACGGGCACTTTGATGATGCGATCTTCTCCCCTTGATCCGTTCATCTTGGAACCCTTGCCATGCGTTCCCCGCTCAGCTTTGAAGTGATGCTTGAAGCGGTACTCGATCAGGGAAGACAACGAGGGGTCGGCTTGGACAATGATGTCACCGCCATCACCGCCATCACCGCCATCGGGACCGCCTTTTGGCACGTAGGCTTCACGGCGAAAGGACATACAGCCTGCGCCGCCATCGCCGGCCTTGACATGTATATGTACCTGATCGATAAACAAGTCTGTATCCTCTGGTTCTGTGTTGCAGTGTTGCTGTAGTTTCTGTGTTATTTATACCAAAAAGCCCCCTGTCAAAATGATGACAGAGGGCTTGCAGCTCTTAATTGTTTCTGTGCCCTAATTGTCGTCCACCGGTCGGACGTGAACTTTACGTTTGTCTCCGCGAGTGAATTCTAAGACGCCATCTTTCAGTGCAAACAGCGTGTCATCTCTGCCACGGCCAACATTCTCACCGGGATGAATGTGGGTGCCGCGCTGGCGAACGATGATATTGCCAGTGGTGACCTTCTCGCCAGCAAAGCGTTTAACGCCCAGCCGTTTGGCTTTTGAGTCACGTCCGTTTCGCGATGAACCGAGACCCTTTTTGTGTGCCATGTTATAACTCCTGTTCTAAAAGCGCAGCATTACGCTTCGCTATCGTCTTTCTTGTCGTCGTCGGCGGCGGCGGTCGCGGCATCAGCTGCGCCCTCTGCGTCGGTTACCGAATCAGCATCATCAGCATCGGCAGCAGAGTCTGCGTCTGCTGCGCTGTCTGCGTCAGCGGCTGAAGCTGCTGGAGCGGCGTCATCTGAATCAGCGGCTGCATCATCTTCAGCGGCATCAGTGTCGTCAGTGACTGCAGAGGTGTCATCTGCGTCAGCGGAGTCAGCGCTGTCAGTGTCGTCATCGGCTGCAGTGGCTTCGTCTTCGTCAGCATCGTCATTTGCCTGAGCGGCTTCAGCGCCGTCAGTGACTTCATCGTTGTCATTTTCACCCTCCTCCGCAACTACGTCCTCATCGACCAGAATGTCTTCGACGACCTCTTCAATCGCTTCAGTCTCAATGATCTCTACGGCATCCAAAGCTTCAACTTCGGTCTCTTCAGACTTCTTGGCTTTGGCAGTACTCTTCTTGGCACTTGCCTTCTTTAGAGCAACCTTCTTGGTAGAAATAGTCGCGATCTCAAGAATGGTCAGATTCTGACGATGTCCGCGTAAGCGCTTATAGCCCTTACGCTTCTTGAACTTGAAAATCAGTGCTTTCTCGCCCAAGGTGTGATCGATCACCGTTGCGTTTACGCTTGCCTTCTCTAAAGCAGCAGCATCGGTTATGACTTTGTCGTCGTCTACAATAAACAACACGTCTAGTGAAACTTGATTGCCGGGTTCAACACTTATCTTCTCGACCCTGATACGGTCGCCTTCTGATACTCGGTATTGTTTGCCCCCAGTTTTTACAACTGCGTACATGTTTGGTAACCCTTCAGTGTTACTGCATTATTCGCGCCGAATTGCGCGAAGAGATACTCTATCAGGGAATATACCTTTCGTCAAACATTAAAAGGCATAAACTGCACTAAAACCTTTGATTGCCATCTGCAGTGTAAAGTTATGCTGTTATAAACCGCATGCTTACTCGGCTTCAGATACTGATCCTGGCTCCACCACTGGCTCGATATCGATAACCTCAATAACCTCAGCTGCAGCAGGTGCACCTATATCTTCAGCGGCAACAAAAGGTATATCAGCTGCGTTGACTGGTTCGTTATAGGCGACTGGTTCTGCGCTTGATACAAATGGTGTATCGTCTGTACTGGTGAAGGGTGCCTCAACCGGGTATGCAGGAGCGGCAACGCTAGCAGCTTCGGTGGCTGGATACGCTGGTACTGGAGCCGGATATGCTGCAGCCGCTGCTGGTGCAGGATAAGCTGCTGCTGCTGGCACAGCCCCTACCGCCGCTGGCACCGCGTCCGGAGCAGCAAAGCCTGCAGCGCCCTCAGTTTTCGGAACCGGAGCGCCACAATTACGGCAGAATGCGTCCGCAGGGTCGAGAATTACTCCACAGGTTGAGCATGTCGCAGCTTGCTGGGCAGGATACCCTACTGGTGGAGCACCAACCACTGGTTGGGCTGCGCCGACCTGAGCATCCTGCTCAATCACGTTGATTTCTGCCTGCAGGGCTTCTACCTGCGCATCGATGCTCTCAATAGCTGAGTAGTAGCTCTCGCGTGGTGCTCTGAAGACCGGATCATAGCGTGTTTCAAGGTAAATACTGGCACCCAGGTCGGATGTCAGCTTTTCACGACGCTTTACCAGGTCATTGATTTGCGCCCTGAGCGAAATTGTTTTTGTGCCCCGCCCTGCGGCAGCGACTCCACGGTTCAGCAGATTTCCTGCGCTGTTTAGAATGCTGCTCATTGCTTCTCCTTTCGTTTTGCCTGTAAACCAAGCAAATCATTGTTAGGTTGGCTTCAGTATACGCTATCAGGGGTGGCTCTCTGTACCAGTTATCTTGATGCCACGACTGCCAGAAGCATGCTTTTTTGTTACGATGACGCTAATCTTATGCAGAAGTCTGTTGATATTTGCCTTTCATATCACCATAATGTGAATCATATTCTCGAGGGGGTGATAATGTGAGGTAATCAGAATGAGTAAATTTGGAGTGGCTGCATGATAGTCATGCAGCAGGTGAAAGGCTTCGATCATCATCAGAAATCGAAGTTGAAAGGAGTGGCATGCAAAAGAGATTTCTAATGAGAAGGTATACCTCATTCATGCTTGTGCTGACCATGGTCGCCGGCCTTTTCGGTGCGGTACCTCTGATGGCTCATGCTGCGGACGAGGGATACTCTTACCAAGAGCTTGCAGTAGGCAGGGTTAACTACTCTTTCGTACTTGCTGGTTCTTTTGGGGGCGGTAGAATTAACAACGTAGGACTGCCGCTGACAAGCGACGTAGCGACTTTCGTCTGGAACAGCGAAAGAGAACTGTTTGAGCCAGCAGAGACCTCAGCTGAGGTGATTGTTGGCAACTTTGTTCAGCTGCGCAGTACAACAAACAGTTCGCTTGCATCGAATCTAATTCTGGTTGTTCCCTGGCAAGACAGTAAGACCTACTGGGACAGTGAAATGGCTTGGAACGATGTCTTTGACGACGAGGGAGCCTTTTCTGGTGGCCAGGAATGGCGTCTTCCCTACGGCGAGAGGCTGTTTCAGAACTACAGGGTCGATGGCGCTGTGGTTGACTACAGCAACATCGTTGATTACGGCGATCTAGAAAACAGTACCTACTGGCCGCAGCAAGACTATTTTAATACGCCTTCAACCGATACACTGACCATGCTTACCGGCTTCAGGACAACGCAACAGAACACAGGCTCTACCTGCGGTCCGACCTCAGCACTCATGGTACTTGACTGGTTTGACCTGCGTGGTGACTTAAACGAAGAGGATCTATCAGCACTGCGCATGAAGAGTTCTGTACGCGGATCCACCAACCTGCAACAAGAGGTCAACATATTCCTCAGCTTGAACGAGCTGTCAGAAATGGGCATCGGTGAATGGGGCGAATGGGAGATTTTATCCAGTTATGACATAGTTTCTGAATATGGCGTGACCCGTCCGCCGGGCAGCAAGTATAACCTGATGTCCGTTGATGAGCTGATGGATGGCACGCTGATCCGTGACCTTTTGGAGGCTGGCGTTCCGATTATGATCGGCTGGAACAGCTTTGGCGGTCACTGGCAGGTCATCATCGGCTACGACACTATGGGCTCCGAAGACACCAGGGATCACGTTCTGATTTTGGCTGATCCCTATGACACGACCGACCACAACAACGACGGCTACAACGTGCAGTCGCTCGAACGCTTCGTCTACGACTGGAGTGCCGGCTTCGATACAGATTTTCGCCACGGGATTTTTGTCGCTGCCTGGCCGAAAGACTGGGACTACACCCCTGTCTACGGCGATAGCCTTGGCTACCTGGACAGTTATGACGGCGACGATTCTGACGACATGAAACTCGAGTATGGAAGAACTGCTGCTGCAATTGAGCGGTTTTACCCAGACACTCCCTGGCGCGGCGATAACGGCCTGGCTGGTGCAGCTACAGGTGGATACGAGCGAGTTCCGAACGACTACGTGAACGTCTCTCCATACTATGCACACTATGATTTCTACAATATGTCTTCTGGCGAAGGTCCGGACGGCAGCGGTGGTTTGATAATTCTGGAGAAATTCATGACCCAGCAACAGGCAACCGAATGGACCTGTGGTCTGACTTCTGTACTGATGGCGATGGAGTGGTACGGTGCTAATCCCAGCCAACCGAGGCTGCTGAACTCGTATAGTGACGAGGAGTTGGTCACCGTTGCTGAGGAATATGGCTTCGATGTCTTTGATTTACTTGACGACCGTTTGACGGAGATTGACCTGGCGCTGCTGCGTGGTGAAGGTCGAACGAATCCAGGAGCGACGACCCTTGGCGACATGAAAAGCGTCTTTGACAACCTGAATGCTGATGAGGACTATCTTCAGGCGTTAGCAGTAGCGAACGGCTGGGACACTATTCATAAGTGGGAGTATCTTCCAGCTAATAATACGATGAGTTCGATTACCTATGAGGGGGTTCGTCATAATCTATCTGATGGAGCAGCTGATGGTGGTGTGATTCCTTTCTTCCTTAGTTTAGGCTACCCGATTTTGATCGGCTGGGATGAATGGGGCGGACACTGGCAGGTAATAATCGGCTATGACGACATGGGCACTGAAGACACCCAGGATGACGTGCTGATTTTGGCTGACCCCTACGATACGACTGATCATAACCAGGACGGATACTATCTTGAAGCTTTTGAGAGGTTGGTTTTTGGCTGGGGCGCGGCGTTCAATGGCTCACCTAGTAGTAACATCTACCTGATTCCTTATCTGGTTGATACAGGTGTGCCCATAGGCGAATTGGGCGATGACGTTGATATATTTCTGGAGGGCATTGTTGGCGCTTTAGCTAATGACATCGTGATTGCTGACACCAGCGAACTCGCTGATGCAGACGATGTGGTGGCTGTTGTTGTCAACCACCTTGGCGTGCTTGGCTATTCGATAGGAATCGACTACGCCATTTCTGACGCGGCTGTTCTTGTTGGTGAGGTATCTGACTTTGAGCGACTGATCACTGGAGAGGTCATCCTTGCTGTTCGTGTGCGTTGTGGGGTACTATGGCAAACTGTCACTGTCACAGTGACTGGGCCTTTTGACCTGAGCGTGACAACCTCACCTGCTGATTTCGTCAGTATTGTTGAGACTGCAAAGAATTCCAATATCTGGGTGTTGACTTTCGCAGTGTCTATAACCGATGTGAATGGAGTTGTCAGCAGGGTGACTTACAGCGTTCCGATTCAGGCGAACAATGCCAATGTCTCAGGCAGCTATGACTGCGGCTTGTTTACCCTGGTCTACGATATCAAAGGCAACGGATCTAACATCAAGAAGTTCGAGGTGTTGCTGAACTGAGTGAGCAACCTTATAAGACTCTGAGGGGTAGCTGGCAACTGATTGTTCGGTGGCGCCGGCTACCCCCTTCGATGGCGTCGGCTATCCACATTAGTTGTGAGGCTGTCATCGGCAAGCCTTCTTCACAAATTGTTCTGATACGCTACAATACATCATGCAGTTGTTGGGGCCCTTAGCTCAACGGTGGAGCAGGGGACTCATAATCCCTTGGTTGCAGGTTCGAATCCTGCAGGGCCCACCAACTCATGGCTTGCTGCAGGTACTTACTTTTTTCACTTGCACTTGGTTAAAGCAGTGCTATACTTGCAAATCGCCAAAACTTTCCTCGGTAGCTCAATTGGCAGAGCAATCGGCTGTTAACCGATTTGTTGTAGGTTCGAGTCCTACCCGGGGAGCCAGACTTTCCAAGGATGCCCAGCTTGTTGGACATCCTTTTTTTCTTGGAATCGGAGGGCTCGAACCTGTGAAGGCTTCAGCCGTTAAGCAGGGGTGCAAAAGGGTTCCCAAAAAGTACACAGAGCGAGCTAATTGGCGAGCGAAGGACTTTTTGGGAAAGAGGAGGAGCACACGGAGTGCTGCGAGGATCTCAGGCTGCGCAGCAACTGAGATTCGAGCATTAACGGAGTTTGCTCTGACGAGGCACGCCTGTAGGCTGAAGGGGCGAGCAGGCGAAGCCTGAGAGGTCTCCAAGCGCTAGCCGCGCTTGCGCGACGACGCGATTAGCGAGTCCTACCCGGGGAGCCAGACTTTTCAAGGATGCCCAACTTGTTAGACATCCTTTTTTTACAGCATTCACCCACGCGCGCAGAACCGCACCGTCGTCGCGCCGGACGTACCCAGCCGACCCGCACCGACGCACCTCAACAGCTCCCATGCAATCTCTAGTTCACAGCAAGGTACAGCAGGTCACGATTGTCGTTGTAGTAAAACAGATAGCCATTAATCAATTTGAAAGTGAACGAGTGATTCAGGTTATCAACAACGCAGAGATCAATTAGCACGCCTGTCTCTGTGTCATACCTGAAAAGATGTCCTTCATAGCTACCGACGCCAACATAGAAATACAGCGTACTGCCTGTACTGGCGAATCTAATATACTCAGCGTCTCCTGGCTGGCAGAACCTATCTATCTCTGTGTCATAGCCACAGTCTTCTAGTTTGAACACGTCACCAGGCCACCGCATGCAGTAATACAACTGACCGTTAACAGCGACCAAAGTGTCGAACATCTCGGGACTGCTCCACTGCTCGCGAGGTACATGCCGCTTAGACTCTCCATTACCGCGAATAAGATCGACTTGGCCTGTCTCAAGGTCTTGGCGAAATATCGAGAAGGACTTCTTGCCATGATCTATGTAGTAGAAATAATCTCCAAGAAAAGCGATGCTTGAGATATCTGAAGAGAACCACTCTGCTTGTTGAGTTATCTCGGAATAGCGCACCATCGATGTGCCAGTGTTCATGATATAAATAACACCTCGGTATACCTCGAACTGACCGACCCCGCTTCCATAGAGCACATCGCCTGCCTGTCCGGATGTAACGACCTTTGCTCGCTTGCCGCCATGCATGTCGGTTCGATAGATACACTTGTCATTACTGTAATACAGCTGCCCATCACTGATTCGAAACGATCTAATGTTGGAGCCTCTAACTACAAGAACCATCGTATCTGTTAACTTGTCATACCTAATGATTCCAGCTTCAGCAAGAAAGTAAACGCTGTTTCCAACTTCAGTCAGGCTAAGCAGCTCTTTTACTTCGCCAGCCCAGAAAGAGTCGGAAGCATAACGCTGCTCAGCACCAAAAGCCTTGCGATTGCCATCGTCGCCGTAAGGTGCATCAACACGAGCCGCACAAGCCAACCGTATTGCTGTCTTGGAGGTCTCGACATACGGTACCCATGCAGCATCTACGTATGGCACAAGAAAGCAGACGCTAAATAGAGACAGAAGGCACGAAATACTGCGATAGAAATGGTTTTTCTTCGACCCTCTCACGTCGCACCCTGCTCCTGTACTACTTCACAAGAAGCAGTGCTGTGAAGTACACCTTGTCTTCGCGAAACGAAAAAGGTAACCCAGCTTGCTCGCATAATGCTGTCACGTCGACCCCAAATGCTGAGAGCGACTCCATCTTCATCTCTGGCTTAATGCATGGTTCCGGAAAGCAACACTGCTCACAGAATATACATCCACCACTAGCTAGCGGAAGCACTGCTGTTACCACAGGCTCCACCACTTCGACCAACTCACGAAAACGCAGCCTGTGCTCGCGGCCCAACCTCCCGTATACATCTCTTTCGGTTGGCGGGGTCAGTTCGGTAATAGATTGCACCAGAATTCCCTGATTGAACTCGCTTGCCCTCTCCCTGCACTCATCAAGCGTCCCACAGTTCGGTGGACACACCCAATTCTGTCCATGATTTGGACACGTGTCGCAATACGCCCTCATTTCTTCCGTACAGTCCAGCGATAGGTCATCAAGAAGAACAACTTCACTAAAGCCCAACGCAAAGGCCTTGCTCAAAAACTTCTCCATCTGTCATCCTCTCTTAGAGCAATGATTCTGAACACCAGGCTTCCCTCCGGTATATGCAGCCTGGTTTTATCCACAGTGTACCTATAGTGCATCACAGTACTACGCTATCTGTTCAGATCGGATCCGAGTTGAACGTCGAAGGTCAATCTTGATTCACCACGAACCACTATGACCGTCACCCAGTCGCCGACCTTGTGTCCGCGCACCTCAAGTACGACCTCAGATGAAGTAGCAATGGGCACGTCGCCGATTCGGACGATAATGTCGCCTGGACGAATGCCGACCTGGGCAGCAGGAGATCCGGATACAACCGAATCGACGTGCGCTCCTGCCCCTTCAGAGGTACCGTAGCGCTCTGCGTTCGATGGATCGACGGTGGTCATTTGAACGCCGAGAAAAGCGTGCTCAACAGGCTTACCAGCCATTATCTGCTCGGCGATGTAGTAGGCATAGTTGATTGGAATCGCGAAGCCGACACCTGCGGACGAGTTCGTCGACGACATGATCAGAGTGTTAATGCCAATCAGCTCTCCCCTGCTGTTGACCAGTGCACCGCCGGAATTTCCAGGATTGATTGCTGCATCGGTTTGAATCATGTTTGCATATATCGTCAGTTCATTTACGCTCTCCATGGTAGTCGAACGAAACAGCGCAGACACAATTCCCACCGACACCGTCTTCTCAAGACCGAAGGGGCTGCCCAGCGCCATCACCCACTCGCCAACGACCACCTTATCTGAATCGCCGATATCTATAGGGATAAGACCAACGGCGTCGACCTTTAAAACAGCCAGATCCGAGCTTGGGTCTGACCCAACCAGTACTGCCTTTTTCTGGTTATCGCGATTGAAGCGGACCATAAACTCGTCGCCGTCTTCGACCACGTGGTAGTTCGTCAGGATGTATCCATCCTCTGTTAGCACCACGCCGGAACCGAGACTGTATTCGATTAGGGCACTGTCGTTTGCGGAGTCACTTCCCCAGCCGCCAGAGCCTCCTCGCACCGACGAGGCTCGTACGTACACATCGATATTCACTACGCTTGGCAGCACCTTAGCTGCTACCACCTCTGGGAGTGTCGGGTCGTCGGGTAGGCCGACGATGCTGATCCTGTCACCTTGGAAAACCTCGTTGATAATGGTTTGCTGAACCGGTTTTTCTGGCTGGAATCCGTTTGTCAAGTTAAATATGAGCGCAAAGACCAGTAATCCACCGATCACTGACCCAATGAAGCCTGATGTGAAAACAGTTATCCAGGTTTTTGCTCCAGTTGCGCCTGCTCCAGCTGTTCTCCCAGCAGATACTGGAGCCGCTGACTGGTGTGCTACCGGAGTCGCATAGGGCACTCCAGGAGCAGCCTGCACGCGCTGAGCAGAGGGCAGAGCATACAACTGTTGCCCCGGCGCCATATACTGTGCCTGCGCTTGTGGGTTACTTCGTGGTTGCGGTTGGTTATATGGTGGTCGTGAAGACGCTCCTTGCAGTTGCGGTTGTTGTTGCATCGGTGCTGCTGGCTGTTGCTGCGGTGGTGGGCTTTGCTGCTGCGGGGCGGCAGGCTGTTGCGGCTGTTGCGCCGGCACCCCTTGCTGTTGCGGCGAGCCTGGTTGCTGCTGTGGCGGAACTTGCTGTTGCTGTAGTGAATCCGGTGCACTTTGTGGTCGTGACGGCACATAATATTGCGGCTGAGTTTGCTGTGGATAAGACCTCTCTGGTGCTTGAGGTTGAGTTACCGATGGTTGGCTTTGCTGCTGTTGCACAGGCTGCTCAGTAGTTCTAGTCGGAGGTTGTGCTGGTTGAGCTTGTGTCTGCTGCTGCGGCAGCTGCTGTCCAGACTGAAGCGGGGGCTGAGCTTGCTCTCTTGGTGATGGTGAAGGCTCTGTCGGCGGAAGTCTATACTGTGGATCAATAGATGGTCTCTGATTAGGGGGGTTATCCATTGATGGTTCTCCTTGCTAATTATTTGCCCCGATGTATCAAAATGTGTGATGATGATGTTTAGCCGTGACAATAATAACTGGTTTTCTTCGCAGCGATAACCCCCAGACGGGCATATTTACTTCATCGTAAATCAACCATGTATCAAACTGCGTTCTGGTTGTTTTATTGCTTACAGGAAATACCGGGCACAGCAGAACTATCTACTGTACCCGGTATTATTTAGTAATACCTACTTTTCGCTTGCAGCGTAAGTAATAACAATATCAGAGAATGTAAACAGGATATCGTTTCGGGATTCGTTGTAAACTTCAAATGAAATATCAATAGAAATTGAATCCTTAGTGCCTCCTTGACCTAAATGGTTAATGTCGAAATAGAATGATGAATAAGCCACTTTACTGGCACATACTAGTAGTTCATCAGAGATATAGATACCTTCCTCGTTCGCACCGTACACTACTGTTCCGTTGAACGCAAAATCCGTAAGTGCTTCCCCGTCAACTGAGCACAAACTAAGTTTAATGAAACAGTCATACTCATTTTCATTCTCGATGAACACCCTACATAGAAGAAAACCTGTGTCCGTAAGCTCGACATCTTGTAGCACAATCAACAACCCGCTGTCATTACACAGATATATACCGTTTTTATTGAATATTTGCTTGTAATCACTAGCATCAGAAAACGATATCTTGATTAAGTCTGAGACATATATAATCTCTCCTCGTTGGTTCAACTGTACAAAGATGCTATCGACAACTTCGATTGTTACTCTAAACTCCACATCGCATATCAAATCAATGTTGTTTTCATGCAACCATTGGTGTGGTGCTGATACGCTCGCTTCTAGTGTTTCTCCTGGCTCTATGACCTCAAAAATCCAGAAGCCGAAAAACATTGCTCCGTTGACTGATAAATCTGATGCGTATACCCTTATTACATCCTGGCGATTGTTTTCTATCTTAAATATAAATTCAGTGTGTTGTACTTCTCCCACAACAACAATCGGTTCGATATTCAGGAAAGTTATGACGACATCCTCTTTATCAAAGATAATACTATCGTCAGCAGCATTACCAGCACTGCTAATACCACCGCTAGCATCTATTGGCGTATTCAAACCTGAGCTGCACCCAAACTGACAAATCAGCATGAGTAGCGCAAGCCAAACGCTAACAGCTTTGTCTCTTTTCCCTACATAGTCCATAAGTCTCACAATCTTTCTGCTCGTTGATACATTCTTCTTAGCTGCTATGTGATTATTCTCTACTTGAAATTCGAAGTGAAGAAACTGCAGTACATTGTATAAGACGTGATTTTCATGTATTCATATTTGTACCCTGACCACTTGACTTGCAGTGTTGTAGTCCCAACACCTGAATAGTATGAGCCTGTATTACTTGGAACAAAGTATGGAACCGAGCTACTTTCAGGAAAGTACAATGCATGTGACAGTGTATGCCATTGCCAGTATCCTTTGGGATCAGAGAGCGTACCATAGGCATCAGCATAGTCTGAGGCAAATGGATAACCTCTTGAGTACCCGCTCCATGTCCCTCTCGTACCACCTTTAGGCAAATTAGTGCTTCTTGCTTCGCCACTCTGCTCAGCATATAGAATAACACCAATAATGTAGCCATCTTCATCATAGACATAACCTTCGTCTAGGAATGCAAATACTTCATTGACTTCTGCAAAAAGCGCCCAT
>WQXZ01000015.1 GCA_009781525.1 Coriobacteriia bacterium
AGATCTACTTGGTGCTTGAAACGGCTAAGAGCTTTCAAGAGGTGAATAATCGCACAATAAAAAAGCTACCGACTTTGCGGGGACGGACGATTATCAACCTGTTTCTAGAGAGCTCGACCCGTACCAGAACATCGTTTGAGATCGCGGCAAAACGCTTATCGGCAGATGCTGTAAATTTCTCAGCTGATTCGTCAGCAACCCAGAAAGGCGAGTCACTGATTGACACAGTCAAGACCTTGGATGCTATGGATCTGGACATGATAGTCATCAGACATGCCATGGCTGGGTCTCCATACATTCTGACTCAGCACACTGATACCGTGATAGTAAATGGGGGAGACGGTAAGCATCAGCACCCGACACAGGCCTTGCTTGATATGTACACGATGCAAGAACACTTCGGTCATATCACCGGGCTGAACGTAGCCATAGTCGGGGACATCAGCCATTCGCGAGTCTTCGGTTCACTAGCTCCGGGGCTTACCATGCTTGGTGCAAAGGTAACAGCAATCGCACCAAAGACTTTACTTCCTGCAGCTCCTGAAGTGTTAGGTGCGCGAGTCATACACTCCCTGGATGACGAGCTGGAGCAATTCGACGTGGTCTACATGTTGCGCATTCAGCAAGAGCGACTGGAGCGGTCGCCGTTTCCGACCTTGCGAGAGTATTCACAGCTTTATGGCATCAATAGCGCTCGTCTTGAGCGGTTGAAAGAAGGTGCAATACTGATGCACCCCGGACCTGTGAACAGAGGCGTCGAGCTAAGCAGCGCTGCTATCGACACCGCCCGAAACCTGATACTTGACCAGGTCAATGCCGGTGTCGCTGTTCGCATGGCTTTGATGTATCTGCTGCTTGGAGGTGACCAAGATGACATTGCTGCTTAGGAATGCACTATGCGTTGATCCATCAGCTGGATTAGCTGAGCCTACCCTGCGTGACCTGTTGATCGAAGGCTTGGTTATCAAAAGAATCGAAGAGCCTGGGTTAATCGAGGTAGACCATGCTGCTACATTCGGCGACGAAAACGACATCGAAGTCATTGATCTGGCAGGCAAGACTCTGCTGCCAGGACTCTTTGACATGCATGTTCACCTACGCGACCCTGGTCAGGAGTACAAAGAGGACATCTACTCAGGCCGAAGAGCAGCCGCAAAAGGTGGCTTCACAGCGATACTTGCCATGCCGAACACCAATCCTGTTATTGACAACGGAGCACAGGTTTCATATGTGCTGGATAAAGCAGCCAAGCTAGGCGGTACCAGAGTCTACACGTCAGGAGCACTAACTGCGGGGCAAAAAGGCGAATCCTTGTCAGAAATGGCAAGTATGAAAAAGGCTGGAGCTGTTGCTTTTACCGACGACGGTAAAGGGGTTCAGGATTCTGGCATTATGCGTTTGATTATGGAATATGCAGCCAGCATCGAGGCGCCGATTCTTACTCACAGCCAAGTGAATGACCTGGTTTTAGAGGGCCAGGTGAATGAAGGTGTGGTCTCGACTCGGTTGGGCATGGCTGGCTGGCCTGCCGCTGGAGAAGAGATAATGATTGCCCGTGACATCATGTTAGCCGAGCTGACTGGTGCTGCCCTGCATATCCAGCATGTTTCAACCGCTGGTGGACTGCAGCTGATAAAAGCTGCGAAAGCAAAGGGACTACCTGTGACCTGCGAAGTCACTCCGCACCACTTGTTCTTAGATGAAGAAGCAATCGATATCAGATACGACACCAATCTGAAGGTAAATCCACCACTCAGAACCAAAGCCGATTGCGATGCCCTGCTGCAAGGCTTACTTGACGGGGACATTGACTGCCTGGTGACAGACCATGCTCCACATGCCGACCATGAGAAGTCACTTGAGTTCGAGCTGGCTCCGTTCGGTATGACCGGCCTTGAAACAGCGCTAAGCCTGATGATTACCAGGCTGATCGCAACAGAAACCATTTCGTGGGCGCAGCTGGTCGAAGTGATGGGACACACGCCTCGCAGGATCCTGGGTATCATGCCGGTATCTCTTGCTGTCGGTAGCCAGGCAGACCTGACGATAATCGACCCACAACACGAATGGCAGGTTAACGCTGACAAGTTTGCCTCGCGCTCAAAGAACAGTCCATTTATCAACTGGCAGCTAACAGGCAAAGCTACTGACGTGCTTGTGGGTGGAGCGTTTACTTTAAAAGACGGAGAAATCGTATGACAGACTTGGAAGTAAAAGCGAGCCAATCCGAAGAAATAGACGAGGTTGTCTCCAAAATGGCGATTCTAATGCTGGAAGATGGGTCTTGCTTTGTTGGAATCAGTAAGGGCATAGATGGAGAAGCACTCGGCGAAATCTGTTTTAACACCGTTATGATCGGATATCCTGAGGTCATCTCTGATCCTTCCAATGCCGGGCAGGTTGTCGTTATTACTTATCCACAGGTAGGAAATTATGGAGTAGCGTTGGCTGACGTAGAGAGCGAGCAAATAGCGCTGAGAGCTTTGGTGGCTCGTGAAATCTGCGAGACTCCATCTAACTACAGGTCGGATATGAGCCTGCCGGAATGGCTGGTTGAGCAGGGTGTTGTTGCCATAGACGGCATAGACACGCGTGAGTTGACTCAGCTGATTCGCGATCGAGGTTCGCTGCGTGCGATTGTTTCTACCATTGATTCTGATCCAGAGTCGTTGTTGGCAAAGGTTCTGGCGGCTCCGAGTATCGATCGGGAGAACCTGGTTGCATCCGTCAGCACAAAGCAGCCGTACCTGTTCTCGATGAATGAGGAGCATCGTAGTTGGTATCAGACTATTGCTGAGCCGCGCTATAAAGTGATCGTTATTGACCTGGGGGTGACTCGCTCGATCTTGAACAGTCTGAGCAGACTTGGTGCGGCAGTGATTGTGCTGCCTTGGGATGCCAGCGCCGAAGAGATATTGGCATATCAGCCAGATGGAGTTGTATTCTCATCGGGGCCAGGCGATCCACGGGTGCTAACCAGTACCATCACAACATGTTCTGACCTGCTGGGCAAGACCGCCTTGCTGGGCATCGGACTCGGCCATCAGGTCATGGCACTGGCTGTTGGAGGCGGCATAATCAAGATGAAAGCCGGTCATCGCGGTGTAAACTACCCAGTCAAAGACATAGCTGCAGACAGAGTGAATATCACCGAACAGAATCATGGATTCACTGTTGACTTCAAATCGCTTGGCTTGCTTGAACGTCCCAGGAAGCGTGTGCAAACAGTTGCAAATGACAGCTGCGGGCGTATTCAGCTGACTGAGACTAACTTAAACGATGGAACGGTTGAAGCGTTACTCTATCTGGATATTCCAGCAGTCAGTGTGCAATACCAACCGCAGATCAGTATTGCTGATAACACGACAAACGCCTTCAATCGCTTTGCCACGATGATGAAGAAGGGCGAGCCAGAGGATGCACCAGCAGCGATTCTAACTGGCGACACAAAAGATAGCGAGAGCGAAAATGCCTAAGCGAACTGACATCAAAAAGATAATGCTGATAGGCTCCGGTCCAATCGTGATCGGTCAAGCCTGTGAGTTCGATTACTCTGGCACTCAGGCTCTAAAAGTCCTGGCTGAGGAGGGCTATGAGGTTGTCTTAGTCAATAGTAACCCTGCAACTATCATGACCGATCCGCAAATGGCGACCCGAACCTATATTGAGCCGCTGACGGTTGGCTCCCTGACCAGGATCATTGAGATCGAGCGCCCCGATGCACTGCTGGCCACCATGGGTGGGCAAACCAGCCTGAATATGGCTGTCGAGCTGGCAAACGCAGGCGTATTAGAAAAGTACGGCATCGAGCTGATCGGCTGTGATCTACACGCCATTGAAACGGGAGAAGATCGCCGCCTGTTCGCTGAAGCCATTGCTGAGATCGGTCTGGAGTGCGCTCGCAGTGGATATGCCTATTCGATTGCCGATGCTGAGAGTCTGGCAGTTGAGCTTGGCTTTCCGGTTGTGCTTCGGCCCTCCTACACCTTGGGCGGAGCCGGATCAGGCATCGCTTCCAATATGGATGAACTACGCGAGATTGTCAGTCAGGGCTTAACCCTCTCACGTGCCGGCGAGGTTTTGGTTGAAGAGAATGTCATCGGCTGGAAAGAGATCGAGATCGAGGCTATGCGTGACCGTAAGGGCAACAGCATCATCATCTGCTCGATTGAGAATGTCGATGCAATGGGCGTACATACCGGTGACAGCATCACGGTTGCTCCGGCAATGACATTGACCAAGCTTGAGTACCAACGCATCACAGCCGCTTCACATGCCATCATGAAAAAGATTGGAGTAAATGGCTCTGGGTCGAACATCCAGTTTGCCATAAACCCAGAAAACGGTCGGATGATTGTCATTGAGATGAACCCCCGAGTATCTCGCTCCAGTGCACTGGCTTCTAAGGCAACCGGTTTTCCGATTGCCAAGATTGCCACCAAGCTGGCAGTCGGGTACTCGCTCGACGAGATAAAAAACGACATCACCGGTGCAACCTTCGCTTGCTTTGAACCGACAATCGACTATGTTGTGGTTAAATACCCGCGTTTCACATTTGAGAAATTCAAGGGAACCGAGACAGTATTAGGCACCCGAATGAAGGCCGTTGGTGAGGTCATGGCAATAGGCAGAACCTTTGAGGAGGCTTTGGGCAAATCTATCCGATCACTTGAAACCGGACGAGCCGGACTGGGAGCAGACGGCAAGGATGAGTTTGAAGAAGAGAGCTTCTGGCAGTGGGTATCTTTACCAACTGAGAACCGGCTGTTCTATGTTGCTGAAGCGCTTCGCCGTGGATTCTCCGTTGAAAGCATCTACCAGGCATCGGGTATCGACCCCTGGTTTTTGTATCGAATCGACGATATTGTCAGCATGCAAGAGAGCCTGCGTGACACCAACCTGCACGAACTGGGCCAAAGCAAACTGTTTGCAGCAAAGCGCATGGGCTTATCAGATGCTCAAATCGCCTACCTGACCGGCAATGATGAGTACCAGGTTCGTGCATATCGTCAGGCACAGCGAGTTACTCCGGTATTTAAGCTGGTAGACACCTGTGCAGCAGAGTTTACCAGCAAGACAAACTATTTCTATAAAACATACGAGGTCGGAGCAAGCGAGCTGCGGCTGGGCAACAAACCGCGCGCGATAATACTCGGAGCCGGACCCAACCGGATTGGTCAAGGCATCGAGTTCGACTATTGTTGCGTTCATGCCGCCTATGCTCTGACTGATATCGGCTATGAGACAATCATGATCAACTGCAATCCCGAGACGGTCAGCACCGACTACGACACCTCAGACAGTCTGTTCTTTGAGCCACTGACCTACGAGGATGTCATGGACGTTATCGAAGTTGTAAACCCCGAGGGGGTGTTGGTAACTCTGGGCGGTCAGACCCCACTTAAACTTGCTCAGTCACTGGTTCAGGCTGGTGTACCCATCATGGGAACACAACCTGATGCCATTGATCTGGCAGAAGACCGCGAGCGTTTTGCTGCCATGATGGACGAGATGAATATCGACTATCCACCGTCGGCTACCGCTGCCAGCGTAGAAGAGGCCTACGCAGTGGCGCAACGCCTGGGCTTTCCCTTGCTGGTCAGACCAAGTTATGTCTTAGGTGGGCGCGGTATGGTAATAGCCTATAACCAGCAGTACCTGAGCAACTACATCACAGAGGCTGCCCGAGTGACTCCGGATCATCCGGTCTATCTTGATCACTTTCTTGAAAGCGCGATCGAGGTCGATGTCGATGCGCTATGTGACGGCCATCGGGTCTACATCGGCGGCATTCTGGAGCATATCGAAGAAGCCGGCATTCACTCCGGTGACTCAAGCTGCTGTCTGCCACCGTTCTCGCTGTCTGATGCGATTCTAGAGAATATTGCAGACATCACTCGCCGCCTGACATTGGCGGTTGGGGTACGCGGCTTGGTAAACGTGCAGTTCGCCATCAAAGACACACAGGTCTTCGTACTTGAGGTAAACCCCCGAGCATCAAGAACCGTACCATTCACAGCCAAAGCCAGCGGAGTCCCTCTGGCAAAGTGCGCTGCCATGATTATGGCTGGAGCAACCCTTGACCAACTGGGTCTGCCAATCGAGACGCGCATCCCTGAGTTCTACAATGTCAAAGAAGCCGTCATGCCTTTCGGTCGTTTTCCTGGAGCTGATATAATTCTCGGTCCTGAGATGAAGTCAACCGGAGAAGTTATGGGTATCGGCCAGAATTACCCGATCGCCTACGCAAAGGCGGCCTTATCAATAGATTACTCATTGCCGATGTCAGGTGTGGTATTCATCACGGTCAATGATAAGGACAAGCGCGCGGTACTTGCTCTGGCGAACAATCTTGTGCACCTTGGTTTTTCCATCATCTCAACAGAGGGAACAGCAAACACTTTGAAAGCTGCAGGCATTCCGGTAACTCCTGTCAGGAAGATACAGGAAGAGTCGCCGAACATTGCTGATGAGATTGCCGCCGGACGAGTGCAGATGATGATCAACACCCCACTTGGTCAGGAAACCAGAGGCGACGGTTTCAGGCTCAGAACCCATGCAGTCAGGCACGGCTTGTGCTACGCCACCACCCTGGCAGGCGCCAACGCCATGGTACGAGCCATCGAGGTCGCGCAACGCGACGCGCGTGGCTCCGGCGAGCTGATGCCGATTGCCCTGCAAGACCTTGATCAGTGGGAAGGGCTTGAGCGCCTGAACAAAGTGGAGCAATACGATCAGCAGAGCCTACCACTATGAGCGACGAAGGTACCAAGGGAGAAGAGTAATCTATGATAAATGCGAATGCAAAAGTAGTTTCAAATATCAATCTGACCGGAAACCTCTGGCAGATTGTCCTGGCGATTGATGAGTTACCAGAACTCGTGATACCTGGACAATACGTTCACCTGCGGTTGGAGCAGAAAGCCGAGCATATGCTAAGGCGACCGTTTTCTGTGCATCGGGTAGCTGTGACTTCAGAAGAGCTCACCAGTCTGACTTTGACATATCAGGTTTTCGGAGAGTTTACTCAGCACATGACCGGGCTGGTCGAAGGCGATAGCGTTGACCTGCTGGGTCCCTTGGGTCAAGGTTGGCGATTGCCAGTGCGTGCCAAGGCAGCTTTGATTGTTGGCGGGGGAGTCGGATGGGCTGCGCTGGCAATGGCAGCTGGCAGCCTACCAGCCTTCAGTGTGCCAACCTACCTTTTGGTCGGAGCACGTAACGCTGACTACCTGCAGGCACTTTCTGTTGGCATAAACGATCGTCCTTATCCACTTGATTCCTATGGTTCTGCAGCAGAACTGGGAGCTTCATTTATTCATCTGGCTACTGATGACGGCTCTTTGGGACATCATGGTATGAACACTGAGCTACTGGAGGAGTTATGCGACAACGTTGAGTTTGACTACATTGCAGCCTGCGGTCCGGAGCCGATGCTGGTAAAGGTTGCAGCGCTGGCGCTGGAGCGCGGTATCAGCTGCGAGGTCAGTTTAGAACGACGGATGGCTTGTGGCATGGGTTCTTGTTTGAGTTGCACCGTTCAGACCAGGAGTGGCAGCAGGAAGGTCTGCTCGGATGGACCGGTTTTTGGTGCAGGAGAGATAATATGGTAGATATTCGATCAACAGAGCAGGATGGCTTGGCGGTGGGGATGGACGGTTTGGCTGCATGTGAAGATGCTGGTTGCAGGCAGGTCGACCTTGCGGTTACTCTGGCTGGCTTGCAGTTTAAGAATCCGCTGACTACTGCATCTGGTACTTTTGCACCTGGCCAAAAATATGCTGAGCTTTGGACTGAGCAGGGTGTGGCAAAATCTGGCGCTGCCTTTGCCAGTCTCGGCGCAGTGACAACAAAGGGAGTCTCTCCGGTTGCCTGGCCTGGAAATACTGGCATCAGAATAGATGAGTCAGCCAGTGGTATGCTGAACTCGATTGGGCTGGAGAACCCAGGCGTTGAAGCCTTTTGTGCCGATGACCTGCTTTGGTTGGCTGCACAGGGAGCTCCGATTATCGTGAACGTTTGTGGTCATACTGTTGCCGAGTATGTTGCTGTGATTGAGCGACTGGAGCAGGAGCAAACCGTAAGCGCCTATGAGCTGAATATCTCTTGCCCGAATATTGACAACAGCGGTATGGCTTTCGGTATCGACCCAGTTGCTGCAGCGAAGCTTACAAAGGCATGTCGTGCAGTAACAAGTCGTCCTATGATCGTAAAGCTAACCCCGAATGTTACCGATATCACTGAAGTTGCTCGGGCGGTTGAAGCAGCTGGTGCAGATGCTCTATCGCTTATCAATACTCTCGCCGGTATGACAATTGACCTGAATCGGCGCAAGCCGGTGTTCGATCGGGTGGTCGCAGGGCTTTCCGGTCCGGCTATCAAGCCGGTTGCGCTCTGGGCAGTCTATCGGGTTTATCAGGCTGTTCGGATTCCTTTGATCGGGATGGGCGGGGTTCGGAGTGTGACAGATGTTGTTGAGTTCATGTTAGCGGGAGCAACTGTCGTCGGAATCGGCAGCTATAGCTTCACCGACCCTCTGGTGATTCCGCGCATCGCCAGGCAACTGGCTGATTGGTGCGCAGAGAATGGTGTAGAGCAGGTTAGCAGCCTGATCGGTGCGCTGCATGCGGCGTGATGGTGGCAGAGCGCACAACACACGACATGCGGCGTGATGGTGGCAGAGCGCACAACACACGGCATGCGGCGTGATGGTGGCAAACAGGAAAGGCAAGGGTATGGAAGATATTTCAGATAGGTTGAAAAGGGTAGTCGTTGCTTTAGATCTTGACTACGATGAAGCCATGAGAGTAGCCAGACAGCTACAGGGTCATGCCAGTTGGATGAAGGTCGGTATGACTTTGTTCTATGCGGAGGGGCCTGCGATTGTCAGCAAGCTTAAGGATCTTGGCTTCAAGGTGTTCATCGATCTCAAGCTGTTCGATATTCCTCACCAGGTCAGCGGTGCCGCTGCCAGCCTGGCTGCTCTTGGCGCTGATTTAATCACAGTACACGCTATCGGTGGTCAGAGTATGCTTAAAGCAGCAGTAGCAGGAGCCAGCGAAGGTGCTATTTATGCGAACGTAACTGCACCAAAACTGCTTGGCATTACGGTGGTCACATCGATGAGCCAGGACGACCTGGCTGATATCGGTGTTTCCCGTGATCTTGACGAACAGGTAAGCGAACTTGCCGCTCTGGCGATGAAAGCTGGTCTGAATGGAGTAGTTGCGTCGCCCCAAGAGTTGGTCAGACTGCGTGGTGAGCTGGGCAATGAAGCCCTGGTAGTAACTCCTGGCATCAGACCTGCTGGCTCAGACAGCAACGACCAGACCCGCACGGCAACGCCAGCCGAAGCATTCGATGATGGAGCCAGCTACATTGTCATTGGGCGTCCGATTACCGCAGCTGCTGACCCACTGGCGGCTTTCAACGCATTATTCGATTAACAGGTCACAAAAAAACAAGGGAGAAAAAATGTCGACTGTTGAGCTTACAACCGAATACATATTGCCACTCAGCGACGGGGATGTTCTACGGATTCTTAAAGACACACAGGCTGTCCGCACGGGACACTTCAAGCTGACAAGTGGACTGCATTCGGATACCTACATCCAGTGTGCACGAATACTGGAGCACCCTCGTCTGACCGCATTGCTGGCAGCCGAGACAGTCAGTCGTCTACCGGATGATATTCGGGAGCAGATAGACCTGGTGGTGTCCCCTGCTGTCGGTGGCATACTGTTTGGCTTTGCAATAGCCAGTGCGCTGAACACACCGATGATTTTCACTGAGCGGGTTGACGGCGCAATGGCTCTCAGGCGCGCTTTTGAGATACCTGCTGGTAGCAATGTGCTGATTGCTGAGGATGTTGTTACCTCTGGCGGGTCAGTCGAGGAGGTCGCACAGGTAGTAAAGGCTAACAAGGCTAATGTTCTAGCAGTGGTTTCACTGGTAGACAGAGGTGGTGAAAGGCTATTCAGCGAGGCTTTCTATCCTTTGTTGCGCAGAGCTACTCCTTCGTGGGAACCGGATAATTGCGAGCTGTGTAAAAATGATATACCGATTGACTCTCCTGGTAGCAGAATATTGTCATAATACGCTAGACTATTAACACTATGGCATTCAGCCGAGTGTTAATAGCAAATCGGTTGCCAATATGGCATCGGGAAGGTTCTGTTGACATATATCATTCATGAAGCTTTCGCTATGGGTTGGAGCGAAAAAAGAGCCTGGTAGCCAGCCAGGTCTTCTTGGTAGGCTTAAAAACTTCATCATTTAGCAAAAGCAGGGACTGGTCTCGGCAGATATATGTATCTGACACTTGATTATTTGAATGGTAAACCATACAATTTTTGAGTACTTAAACAGCAAAGGAGAAATCATGGCGCTGCCTCAACTGACTGAAGAAGAACGCAAGATAGCCTTGGAGAAAGCCAAAATCGCACGTGCCTTACGTGCAGAGTTACGGGCACAGATCAAGCAGGGTGAGAAAACCATAGCTGACATCTTTGCTACGAAGGATGATCCGGTAATTGACAAGATCAAAGTTATTAATCTGATCGAATCACTCCCAGGTTATGGCAAAGCCAAAGCTGCCAAGCTTTTGGAAGAGTTGGGAATCTCTGAGACACGTCGTGTCAAGGGATTAGGTTCAAAACAGAGAGCAGCCTTGCTTGAGCGTCTGGGGTAAAAGGTGACAAGAGCCAGAAAACTGCTAGTGGTTTCTGGACCATCTGGTTCTGGCAAAGGCACTCTGCTAGCTCGGGTATTACCGGAGCTAAATAACATAGAAGCTACTGTATCGGCTACTACCAGGCAGCCGAGGGTCGGTGAGATAGATGGCAGGGACTACCACTTTCTCACCGATGCAGCGTTTGACGAGATAACGGCACAAGATGGTTTGCTTGAATGGGCTTCTGTCCATGGCAGGCGTTATGGAACGCTTCGCTCAGAAGTTCTACGAATACACGAGTCTGGCTCCGATGCATTACTGGAGATAGACCCACAGGGTGCCCGTCAGGTTAAGCAGAGCTTTCCAGCAGCAGAGATGATATTTATCATGCCACCTTCACTGGAAGTCCTACGTCAACGTTTGATTAACCGCGCAACAGAGAGTGACGAAGAGATAAACAAACGAGTTGCAGCAGCTGAGTCAGAGATTCAGGCTGCTGCTGAGTATGATATTGTGATTCTGAACGATGACTTGGATACAGCTGTCAATCAGTTACTGGCAAAAATGAAAGAGATGACAGACTAAATGGATAATATCGAGCTTAACCAGGAAGACAAAACCAAAACTAAAAAAACACTGATGGAGCCCGCAGTCGATGACCTGCTGAGCAAGGCGGATAACGATCGCTTTTTGCTCTGCGCAGTAGCCTCTGAGCGGGCACGTGATATCAACGATATGATGCGCGGGCAGCGAGACAGAGCTTTGGCATTGCAGTCAGCCTCGCAGATCGCTCAATATGCTGGGCGAAAGCCACTATCGTTGGCGATGGAAGAAATCGCTCGCGGCGAGGTAGGCTATGACCAGCAGAAGTTCGAAGAAGCGATTTCATAGTTCACCTGACTATCTGCTTCCCAGACATGCAGTGTTGGTGCACTGCCACGAAGTCAGCTTGAAAGGGCGCAATCGAGCCCACTTTGAAACATTGCTGCTCAAGAATGTCGCACGTCGTCTGCAACCAGCATTCACATTTTCACCAAGAATAAGACGTTTCTTCGGTCGGCTGTTGGTGTCTATGCCTGACAGCGAGTCTGCTGTGCAAGCAGCAGAAATGATTGCTGATGTCCCAGGTGTTGTCAGGGTGTCTGTGGCATTGCGTCTATCGCAGGATCTTGACCTGATCTACCCAGCTGCGCTCGAGTTGATGCAGTCAGCAGAGCCGTACACAACATTCAAGGTCAGTGCTCGTCGAGCGAACACGGAGTTTCCTATCGACAGCATGGAACTGAACCGTATGGTTGGCGGTTGGTTGCATGATAACCTTGTGGATAAGACCGTAAAGCTCCGATCTCCCGACGTGACCCTACATCTAGAGATGCTAGGTGGATCTGCCTTCCTATATACCCAAACCCTGCAGGGAGTCGGCGGCTTACCGGTTGGTTCAGCCGGTAAGGTAGTATCGCTTCTGTCTGCTGGTATCGATTCTCCTGTTGCCAGCTGGCGTATGCTGAAGCGTGGTGCACAGGTAATCGGACTACACTTCTCTGGACGTCCTGAGACCCCAGATACCTCAGAGCATCTTGTGCAAATGATTGCTGACCGCCTGGAACCATACGGTGGCTTGCATAAGCTGGCGATAGTACCCTTTGGATCCTACCAGCGAAAGATAGCAGAATTGGTTCCAGCTTCATTCAGAGTAATTATCTATAGACGTATGATGTTTTATGTGGCTGAAGCTTTAGCCAAACAGGAAGGCGCAAAGGCGCTGGTAACTGGCGAATCGTTAGGCCAGGTTGCCTCTCAGACACTTGATAATATCAACGCTGTCAATGCTGTTGTCAACCTGCCGGTGCTTCGCCCTCTGATCGGTTCGGACAAATTAGAGATCATCGCACAGGCTGAGCGAATCGGTACCTTTGAGATATCCAGTCAGACCCATGAAGACTGCTGCACCTTATTCACGCCTCGAAACCCCGAGACCCATGCCAGCCTGTCCAAAGTCGAGCGCATCTGGGCAACCCTACCGGTTGAAGAATGGCTTGCAGAAATCATGACTGAAATGGAGTACATAGCGCTGCGACCTGCTGAAGAGAGATCTTATCCCCAGTCTGTTGATACGGCGCAGGAGGTTTTGCTGCCGATAGAGGTCAGTGTCTCCTGATGGTCGTTGAGATTATCAAGGCGATAATCATCGGCATCATCGAGGGTATAACCGAGTGGTTACCCATTTCGTCTACGGGGCATATGATAATCGTGGACGAGTTCATTCAGCTGAATGTATCGCCGCAGTTTTTGGCGATGTTTCTGGTTGTGATCCAGCTCGGTGCGATCATGGCTGTGATCGTTATCTATTTTCCGAGGCTGAATCCGTGGCACAGTAAGAACACGGTTCGTGATCGCAGCGCGGTTTTGACGCTCTGGGTGAAGGTGGTCGTCGCCAGCATACCATCGGCTATTATCGGTGTGTTGCTTGACCAGTGGGCAGAAGAGCACCTTTACAATTCTTGGGTGGTTGCCATCGCGTTGATCATCTATGGAATCGCTTTTATCGTGGTTGAGCGGATGCATGGCGAGATCAAGCAGCCACGGCACATGAAGCGGCAGCGTGTTCGCTCCAGCGATAGTACAGATCTGGATAAGCTCTCGTTGTCGCAGGCGGTTGGTATCGGATTCTTTCAATGTCTGGCAATCGTGCCTGGAACATCGCGTTCAGGAGCCACGATTCTCGGTGGTCGCATTCTAGGTATTTCACGGCAGGCTGCAGCGGAGTTCTCGTTTTTTATGGCGATTCCTGTGATGTTCGGCTGGAGTCTGCTTAAGGTTGTCAGGACTTTGCTGTTCGGAAGTTTGGTTGTCACTGGCAGTGAATGGGTGGTTTTAGCTGTCGGCGTGTCGGTTGCATTCGTTACGTCATTGCTTACCGTTCGTTTTCTGATAGGCTTTGTACAGAAACACAGTTTTAGGTTATTTGGTTACTATCGTATCGCGTTAGGTGTTACAGTGATTGCCTATTTCGCGATTGTGCGTGGTTTGCTGGGATAATAGCTGGTAGATAATACGCTGAGGAAATTTGAAAAAGAACACAGTCATACTGACGGTATCAGGCGTAGCCCTGGTGCTTGGCCTTGTATTGGGAATTCTACCAATAGGAGAAAACCTGAACTTCATCAGCATTGGCTTGACCCTGGTCACTTTATTCGCGTGTTACTACCTGATGGCTCCTGAAGTAGCCGAGGGGGTGAGGGAGCGCCGCGCTAACATCAGTATCCTGCTCTACATTGCTTCTCTTGGTGCCTGCTTGTTGGGTGAGTTCATCGAAGCCGGAGCAGTGATCTTTCTCTACTGCCTGGGTGAGCAGATCGAGCATCTGGCTATCACAAAGAACCGCCAATCGATAGAGCGCCTACTGGATCTGTCTCCACCCTTGGTTCGCTTGATGTTGGACGATGGGTCGACTCAGGATGTTGACCCTGAGGATGTTCCGCTGTTCTCAACCATAGTTGTTCGACCTGGAGAACGATTGGCCTTAGACGCGATTGTCAGTGCTGGTAGTGCTGAAGTTGACGAATCGACAATGACAGGAGAGTCGCTCGCACAGAGTAAGTCAATAGGGGATATGCTGTTTGCTGGTTCGCTCTGCCTGAATGGTCGGCTGGAGTGTTCGACTATCGCTACAGTCAGCAATAGCTCACTTGCACGAATCGTTCGCTATGTTGAAAGCGCTCAGAAACGCAAAAGCCCATATGAGCGATTCATTGATCGCTTCACCAGGTACTATACTCCCGCTGTAATCATACTGTCGGTTTTAGCAGCAATTGTCCCGCCGCTGTTGAACCGATTCACCGAGCTTACGCTTGGTGGGTTTTCTGTCTGGTTCTACCGCGCCCTATCAATGCTGGTTGTCTCATGTCCATGTGCGCTGGCAATAGCTGCGCCGATTGCGATTGTCAGTGGTATCACCTTGGCATCTTCTCGAGGAATTCTGGTCAAAGGCGGTTCCTATATCGAGCAGGCGGCCAAACTCAAAGTACTTGCTCTAGACAAGACCGGTACCCTGACAGAAGGTCAACCGCAGCTGGATCAGATAATAATCATGCCTACTGCAGCCAGGCTTTGGCCAAATAACGCTGAGTCACAGATCCTGGCACTGGCAGCATTGCTGGAGAAGGACTCCAATCATCCTCTTGCCAGGGCGATCCAGATAGCTGCCGCACAGCAACCTGTCGCGAAACTGGCAATTGAGAACTGGACAGAACTAGCCGGACAAGGAGTAAGCGCCACCGTTGCTGGCAGACCTGCACTTATCGGTTCGCGCGCTTTCGTATCTTCTAGAGCTCAGCCCAGTCGAGTAGCAAATCGCACCGTTGAACAGGTCAGCGGGCAAGGGGTTACTACCTTGTTCCTGGCTTATGACGATCAGATACTCGCTGTATTTGCACTGCGTGATACCGTACGAGCCAGCAGCGTTGACCTGCTTGATCGGCTCGACGCTGCCCTGAGCCATCAGGTCAAGACAGTAATGCTGACCGGTGACGATGTCACGGTTGCTGAACAGATTGCTTCAGAGATAGGTATCGAAGAGGTATATGCCAACCTGATGCCAGAAGAGAAGCAGCAATACATAGAAGACTTTGGTAAGAAGCACGGCATCATCGCCTATGTTGGTGACGGGATCAATGACGCGCCAGCTCTTGCTGCCGCTGACATCGGCATAGCTATGGGCGCAGCTGGTAGCGATATAGCACTTGATGTATCAGATATCGCACTTATGACTGACAACATATCAATACTGCCCTGGTTTTTTGCTCTGGCTAAAAGGGTTATGCGAACAGTCAAGACAAGTGTCATCCTGACAGTTCTGGTCAAGGTTTGCGTTCTTATCCTTGCCGCATTCGGACTTGTGGATATGTGGGTAGCAATAGCTGCTGATGTCGGGATGCTGATTCTGGTTCTTTTGTACGGTATGCGAATCGGTATTACTTAAAAAAGCTGTGGCTGCAAGCGATAGCAACAGCTGAGTGAGGGTTATATAAGCTCCAAGTCAAGCAAGAATCGTTTGCGTTCAAGCCCACCACCATAGCCTGTCAAGCTGCCATTGCGTCCTATTACCCTGTGACAGGGAACTATCAGAGATATCGGGTTTCTGCCTACTGCTTGACCGATTGCCTGAGCAGCTGGGGTCACTTCTCGCTTCTCCTGATGCTGCAACTGCTGCGCCAGCTCCAGGTATGTAGTTGTTTGACCATAGCCGATCGAACAAAGCAGGAGCCAAACCTTGATTTGAAATTCTGTTCCTGTAAAGGCCAGTGGAAGTTCGACAGGCGGATTCTCGCAAGCAAAATAGCTATCAAGCCAGGATGTAGCTCGCATGAGCAGCAAATTATCCGGTTGTTCACCCCAATCGCTCATCTGCTGTTCAGTTGGCAGGTGCCGCTGCTCAGATGCAAACCAGAGACCGGTAATCGAATCGTCATTACATGTAACGATTACATCTCCCAGTGGAGTTTCGTGGAAGGTGAAGAATACGTTTTTCATGGGTATATTGTAAGGCAGTCCTGAGTTACAATTTGCCCAGTCTTTTTGTATGGTGGTGAATTTTTTTCTACAGAAATACGTATTTGGCAAAAGGAGAGAGGCGTGAGCACACTAACCCATAAACTTCTATCTGATCACCTCTTGGAAGGAACCTTACAGGTTGACCAGCGAGTGCTTATTCGCATTGACCAGACCCTGACTCAGGATAGTACAGGTACCATGGTCTACCTGCAGCTGGAAGCGATGAATATCGACCAGGTTGCGACAGAGCTGTCAGTTGCCTACATCGACCATAACACGCTTCAAACCGGATTCGTCAACGCCGACGACCATGCTTTTATCCAGAGTGTAGCCGCACGTCATGGCATCGTCTTCTCAAAAGCCGGCGGCGGCATTTGTCACCAGCTGCATCTTGAGAACTACGGTGTACCAGGCAAGACACTGCTTGGCAGCGACTCGCATACTCCAACCGGTGGAGGGCTAGGCATGCTGGCTATCGGCGCCGGCGGACTTGACGTGGCAATAGCCATGGCTGAAGGTAGCTATTGGCTTACTGTACCCAAAGTGTTGGGAGTCAAGCTGACAGGTCAGCTGCGTCCGTGGGTATCTGCCAAAGATGTCATCTTGGAGCTTTTGCGACTGAAGACTGTATCCGGTGGGGTTGGCTTTGTCGTCGAGTTCTTTGGCGAAGGCGTTTCGACTCTGTCGGTTACCGAGCGCGCTACAATAACTAACATGGGCGCTGAGCTTGGTGCTACCAGCTCTATCTTCCCGTCTGACCAGAACACACTTCAATACCTGACCGAGCAGGGTAGACCAGAGATTTGGGTAGAGCTCAGTGCTGATGCAGATGCTGAATATGACGAAGTCATTGAAATCGACCTGTCAGTGTTAGAGCCACTTGCAGCTGCTCCTCATAGCCCAGACAATATAGTCACTATCAGCACCATGCAGCCTGTAAAGGTAGATCAGGTTGCCATCGGTAGCTGCACAAACAGTTCATATGCCGATCTGATGAAGGTCGCCGCAATCCTCAAAGGTCGTAAGGTGCACCCGACTGTCTCTTTAGTAATCGCACCAGGTTCTGCCGCCATCCTGGCTGAGCTTGCCACCAACGGTGCGCTCAGCGACATCATCGCTGCGGGTGCGCGTATTATCGAATGCGCCTGCGGTCCCTGCATTGGTATGGGACAAAGTCCAAGTAGTGGAGCGGTCAGCGTCAGAACCTTCAACCGCAACTTCAAAGGCCGTAGCGGAACAG
>WQXZ01000016.1 GCA_009781525.1 Coriobacteriia bacterium
ACTAAGTGACTATGTGCATTGGTTCAACAACATTAGAATACACTCGACACTGGGATATCTGACACCGGTGGAATTCAGGGAGAAAGACTTAATTATTATGTCTAAATAAGTATTGACAATCCATGAATACCTATACTTTAGTCTAGCGCCAATTGGGATGTTCTATTTCAGGTTCTCACTGGCAACTCGCGAAGTCGAAGAGTTCGTCGATGACGTTACCGATTGCTTTTTTTATGAAGAGGGATTCTACTTTAGAAAGCATAGGTACCCTTCGATATACCGGAAAGACCTGGTCACCGGTCAGGAGGAAGTGGTTCGCGGAGAAGGCTTGTTTATTCGCGATATACCATACAACGATGAAGGGCAGAGAGTCATAATCAGTTTTGTCTCATTAGTTGATGGTCATCTCTACTACACCATGAGCACTCCAGCAGGAGTATACAGACTTGAAGACGATGGAAATGATGTTTTAATAAGCAACTTTGAAATTACTAGCGATCAAGTCCTAGATTATGCATATGTAACCAGTAGCTTACACAAGCTGTATTATTGCAATTCACCTAGCAGTGATTTCACACTGCTTGAGTACGACCCAGAAACTGGTGAGACAACTGAATTCCGACTGACTACTGGAAGAGACGGCAGGTATGGGCTCAAGATCGTTGATGGTTATGTATTCTACAGAACAAGAGATGACCTGAATCGCATCGAATATACTAAGCTTTTCCCTTGATAGTGCCATCGTGTTGTCTTCACTGATGTCTTACTTTGCTCAAGATACTCACTACAATGGTCATAATCTGATACACGAGCTCATCGATACTATGCATCTACGAAATGACCCACGATTCTAATGACTGTCTTCGAAGGAGGCTAGCTATGTGGAGCGAGCTACAAAGTCAAAACGATATTGACGACTTTATGAAGTCTATTTATGACTTCCATGATTCAGTACTCAAAGAACTGAAGTATTTGAGTGGAGCATATGTAGGTAAAGATTTAGGTATGCTTCCAGTCAACAATCAAAGAGTGTTGAGAGTAATTATCCAAAGGCAGTTTTGGGATCCTTGTGCAATCGAAATGGAGTTTATCGGCTTAAAGTACCTTAAACTGGTTCCAATAGCTGAGACTCATACCTGTGAGATTCTTGATGCAACAATGCTTAAGAAGGACGGATACATTTATTGGTGTGATTTAGGTGGCTTGACTGCAGATGATATTGAGGAGCATGAAGGCACATTGATATGTGCAGAGAGAGTACGATGGCGCCCAGCAGATGAGTTTATCGGACCTGACGAAATCTATATAGCCTCATCAAACAAATAACTTGCCGCCAGCCAGAAAGATTGGAATCTATACGCCCAGCCGCAGCCCCACACCGCACATCCATGCCCAGCCGCAGCCCCACACCACCCCCCACGCTCTCGACAGCCAGCCCTCCGCCACACGCCTAACCCCGAAGCGGCTACGCAGGCTCGATGCGGTATGATAGCCACACTCAAATTGTGACTGTAACCAGCGAGGTGTGTAAATGCTCTCTGAGCGCCTACAAAGCAATATCGTCCGAATTCTGAATAATCGCTATCTCAGTCTGTCGCCAACTGCGCAGACCCATTTGCCTGAACCGAGGCCAGGCAAAGACTATATGCTTTACGCTCACATTCCCTTCTGCGAAAGGCTTTGCCCCTACTGCTCCTTCAACCGATACCTCTTTGAGCCAACACTTGCAACGAAATACTTTGACAACCTGCGCCAAGAGATGCGCATGCTGGCTGACCTTGGCTACGACTTCAAGTCACTCTACATTGGCGGTGGAACCCCAACGGTCATGCCAGACGAGCTGTTTGCCACCATTGACGAAGCCCGCAGGCTCTTTAGCATAGAAGAGGTTTCCTGCGAAACCAACCCCAACCACCTAACTGCTGAGATTCTGGCAGGACTCGAAGGGCGCGTGCAAAGGCTGTCCTGCGGTGTGCAAAGCTTCGATGATGGACTGCTCAAACAGATGCAGCGCTACGAGAAGTATGGCTCAGGGCTCGAGATTCTCAAGCGAGTTAAAGCTGTACACAACCGCTTTGACAGCTTTAATATTGACATGATTTTCAACTTTCCTTCCCAGACAGAAAACACTCTGCTCTACGATCTGGCTGCCGTGCTAGAGAGTGGAGCGAATCAGGTTACGTTTTATCCACTGATGGCATCGCGCGCTGTTGAGAAGTCGCTGGCTGAGACGGTTGGTCGGGTTGACTATGCGCGCGAGCGCTATTTCTATGAGCTGATTAGCGAGACCCTGACCGGATCAGACGACCCGCCTTTCGGCTTCAGCAGCGCCTGGACCTTTAACCGCATTGCCAAGCCAGGCATCATGCAGGCTGGCCAAACCGAACCAGGCGGAACCTTTGAGATTCGCGCACCGATGGTCGATGAGTACATCATCGACTACGAGGAGTACCCTGCAATCGGCTCCGGCGGACTTTCGTATCTCGATGGCTCACTCTATGTGAATACCTTCTCGCTACAGCAGTACCACGAAAAAATCTCATCCGGATGCATGAGCTTGAGCGGCAGAACGGTGTTCTCGAAATACGACCAGATGCGTTACCGCTTCATGATGCAGCTGTTCGGACTTCGCCTTGACAAGCAGCAATGGCAGCAGGACTTCGGTTGCAGTGTCTCAGCAGGAGTCCCCGCCGAATACTATTTCTTCAAGACTATCGGTGCTTTTGACCATGAGGATAAGAACGAGATCATCGTTAACAGCAAGGGTCGCTACCTGATGGTGGCGCTGATGCGTCAGTTCTTTATCGGTGTTAACGGTGTGCGCGATCAGGCGCGGGCAGCCCTGACTACCAGTGAGAGGGAGCTGTTGTTCGGTGAGTAGTGCAAGCGATAGCTCCGGCGTCGGCGCGGGCGGAAACGCCAGCGGCAGCGCTGGCGACACAATGATTCTAAACGGTGCAGCAATAACTATCGAGACCTTGATCGCACATGGGGTAACCGACGTTTTCGGAATTCCTGGAGGATCGGTACTGAACCTCTATGATGAGTTGTTCAGTCGAACCAGCCAGATAACCCATCGCATTACCAGTCATGAGCAGGGGGCAGCTCATGCTGCTGACGGATACGCACGTGCCACAGGAAAAGTCGGGGTTGCTATGGCAACAAGCGGACCTGGAGCAACCAACCTGGTAACCGGAATCGCTACTGCCTATCTTGACTCAAGCCCTGTTGTTTTCATTACCGGTAATGTACCTACCAACCTGATGGGTAAGGACAGTTTTCAAGAGGTCGATATCACCGGTATCACCATGCCCATCACCAAACACGGTTTTCTGGTCAAAGACATCAATGCACTCGAAGAAACCATTTGCGAAGCCTTTCGCATCGCTCGCTCCGGTCGTCCTGGGCCGGTTCTTATAGACATCCCGAAAGACGTACAAATCGCCGAGACCGAGTTTTTGGGTGGTCATCCACTACCTGATCTGCCACGCAGACAGCCAGATCAATCAGAACTACAGGCAGCAGCCGAGCTGATCAACAGTAGCCAGCAGCCTTTTATCTACGCTGGGGGAGGCGTTGTTCTATCAGATAGCAGCGACCTGCTATGTCAGCTGGCTGAGAAATTAGATGCACCGATCGGTTTATCGATAATGGGTCTGACTGCCATGAGCAGCACGCACCCTCTGTACCTGGGTATGACCGGAATGCACGGACTGCCAGAGGCTACCCAGTTAAATGCTGAAGCCGATCTGATTATCGGAATCGGTGTGCGCTTTTCTGATCGGGCAACCGGTAACATCAACAGCTATCGTGAGAAAGCTAAGATCATCCACATCGATATTGATGACGCTGAGATAGATAAGAACGTGCAAGCTGATGTGAGCCTGCATGGTGACATTCGAGATATTCTTCCCCTGTTAATTGAGCTGGTTGAAGAGCGTGATCGCCGGCAGTGGCTTGATCATGCGACGGACATCAGGGAGGCTATGCGCGACTCGATTCTGGCTCCGAGTGAGGCGCAGGCGAGCGGGCTGACTCCTTACACGGTGATCAATGCTGTCAGGCAGCGCACCGACGACAGCACTGTTATTGCTACCGATGTCGGCCAGCATCAGATGTGGGTCGCACAGCATTATGCGTTTAACCAGCCGAGAACGTTTTTGACATCGGGCGGACTGGGAGCCATGGGCTTTGGCATGGGAGCTGCGATTGGCGCATCGATTGCTAAGACGCAAACCAGAACCGTGCTATTTACCGGCGACGGCAGTTTTCATATGAATTTGAATGAGCTGGCGACTGCAGTGCGCTACCAGCTGCCGATTGTTGTGGTTATCCTCAATAATGGGGTGTTAGGTATGGTCAGGCAGTGGCAAACGCTGTTTTACCAGAGTCGCCATTCTGAGACAACGCTCGATCGATCGACCGACTATGTCAAGCTTGCCGAGGCTTTCGGTGCAAGAGGCTTTTCGGTAGGGGATGCGCATGGCTTAAACGAGGTGCTTGACCAGGCATTCAGCAGTTCTGAGCCGGTATTGATTGACTGCAGGATCGACCCCGATTCGCAGGTTTTTCCGATTATTCCGCCTGGTGGGTCGTTCATCGACATGATAATCGCTTGAGCAGTGAACTTGAGCAGCGCAATGAACCGCCTCGACCACCACGCCCCGACCTGACTGACACGACCGCCACATGACTGATACGAGAGAACGCGAGACATGAACCAGCCAACCCAAATATCGAATTTCACGCTTTCAATTCTGGTCGCTAACAGGGCTGGAGCCTTGAGTCGTATCACCGGACTTTTCAGTAAACGAGGGTTTAATATTGATACCTTAAGTGTAGGGCCTATGGCGGAAGACCCCAGCCTGTCGCGTCTTATCATGACTTCCTCGGGGGACGAAGTCACGAAAAACCAAATTATCAAGCAGCTCGCAAAACTCTACGATGTCGTTGATGTCAAACTGATCTGACAGCCAATCAGCTAGCCAGCTTACCCAGCCAAACTGAGCAAACTCTCACGCATCGACAGCTCAGGAACATGGTAGAAAGCCTGGTACTCCAAACTGGCTTCCTGCTGTGCTCGTATTCTCACTCCATTAATTGTGGAGAAATTCTCACACGCCTTATCGACTATCTCTGCATTCAGAGTGCCGTTATCAGCCAGACTCGTTAGGATTGCAATCGTGCGATCCCTGTTCATACCTGCTCGGTAGGGACGGTCTTCCAGGCATGCAGTGAATATATCTGCCGTTGCCATGATCTGCGCAGGCAGTAGGAATTCATCACCTGACACATGAAATGGGTAACCACTGCCATCAAGTCGCTCGTGGTGATATGACGCCCATGAGGCAATCTGCCCCAGTCCACTGATCGAACTCAGGATGGAGTGGGTGTAGTAGGCATGTTTCTTAACGATGTTGAACTCTTCGACGGTCAGCTTGCCGTTCTTCTCCAGAATACGGCTTGGGACTGCCAGCTTGCCTAAATCATGCAAAAAGCCAGCGATCTCAATTCTTTCGCAGTCATAGTCAGAGAAGCCGACCAGCTGAGCCAGCTTCTGCGCTACAGAAGCTACTCCACTGGAATGCGTCGCAGTGAACGGACTTCTGAAGTCGATGATCTGAGCCAGCAATCTGGCAAAATCGCGAAAGGTTTCAGTGTGTATTGTCTTTCTGGCGAACTGCACATTTCTTTGAATCACAGAGCTAATCGAAGGAGATACAACCTCAAACCAGAAATAGGTTTGGCCAACAAGACTCTTCAAAGCCAAAAACACTACAGGATGAAAAACATAATTCGCCTCGCTCAGTTGTTTGATTATCTGATCGGTCTGCCCAAGTATTTCGCGATCGGTTTTTATAAGCGTGTCTACTCTGTCAGCCAGGTGAATGATATGGCTGCCAAGTGGAACATGAGTCTGATTTGGTTGATAGTCAGTGTGGTGATAGCGAATCAAACGAGCAGCGTCAGCCAAAGGGTGGAAGCGATTGAGAAGCCTGAATCCCAGTTCAGCATGTTCGTTTAGTCCTTTTACATTCTGGTCGAACTGCATCAGGCTCTCTTTGTCGGCAACAGAGAACTCGCAGATATCGTGCAGCATAGCCGCTAGGACGATGTCTTCGATCTGGTCTTGGTGAATGCCCATTCGTTCAGCAATACGCCAGGCAATATATGCGACTCGCTTATGGTGGTTATTCAGCGCAGGCGCACTCAGGTCGATTGCCTCTGTTATAGCGCTTGCAAAATCCAAGATCGATATTTCTCGGCCTAATCGCATTTTGGCCCCCTTGCCTTTAGCGAAACCAGTGTTTTAACCTGCTCCCGGGAAGCAATATTATCACACTAGCCTAACAAATGGTAGTTAGGGAATGGAACTGCTTTCAGGTTATGTACCAAATAAAAATCCCCACTTGCAGGGTGTTGGTGATTCTTGTCTCTCTTCTTAGCTGGTATCTAGCGTTATCGCTGTACAGCGTGCACCAAGACCTTCACTCCGGCAACCAGCACGATCTTCGAGGATCGTAAGCTATCTCTCGCAACTTGGGTCGACTTCCTCATCCAATTGTTCTGCTTCGAGAGTGTCAACGCCATGACCAGGGCGGGTACTCGTATGACCTAGGAACAACTGTCTATTAAGTGACATGGAGAAAGCACATCGTAAACTGGCAGAAGAGCTTGAGCTTACAGAGGAGGTGTACAACTCCAAGTACATATCGAAGCTCGATGATGCAGATAACCCGCTCAAGGAGATAAATCGGATCTGCTTTCTGCTTAAGCGTTTCCTAGATTCACACTCAGGGTTCAACAGAGGTGACCTTGATGGGTACCATAATATCTTCTCAGTCTGTCATGATGAATCCGCCCGAAGAAAAGATGGAGAAGGTGGTTTTAGTGCTAAATCGCGCTATGGGTAACCCCAAAACACTGCGTTTCAGAGACTTCAACAGTATAAAGCCCAGCTAGTAGGTAATACTTTGGGGTGGTGTCACAAGGTCAGCTGCCTGTCTCTCTGCTATTGCCTTCCATCTATTGTTACTACAGCGACAAAAAACCCACCAAACGGTGGGCACAAGCTGCACTTATCTGTTTTAGCTCAATTTGTGTTCTGCTAGAGAAGGGCAGTAACACCACGGTAACGGAACGTGTGTCGAACTCTTCTGCACTATATTTTGATGGTAATATGCTATAAAGCTTAATGGGTGGTATAGCTTGATGGGAGCAAAATGAAAAGAGTGCTAAGACTATTAGTAGCCGCAACTATGTTGGCGACAATTTCACTAACGCCGGTGAGTCCTCAGCCTAGCGTCGTTATCTGAAAGAGTGGTTGGAGGCTAACATGAAAAAAGTAGTGTGTAGCATATTGGTCGCAGCTATGCTGTTCTGCTCCTCATGCGCGAAAGATGCGAACACTGGGGATAATATACAAGTATATGACTCAGGGATTACTCGTGGAGAAGCGGTTCAGAGGTTTTATGACGACTACAACTCTCTGACCTACGAATCAACAACAACCTTCACAGACATAGCGGATGTATCATATGCAGAAGCTGTTGTTTGGGCTCAGCATTCTGGTTTGCTGGGCTGGGTCAACGGTACTGTGTTTAATGGTGACGAGAGGCTTACCAGATGTGAGTTCGCAGTGATGCTCGCTGGTTACTTACAGGTTCTGTATGAGGAGTTTTGTACAGTCAGTCGTGACGATCCAGCCTATGGTAATAATCATGTGGTTTCATTGGTACGAGAGCTCGATGACTACAAAGATATTCCAGAATGGGCTGTAGAGTCTATGGAGTTTGCTCTTGGAACCACCTTGCTTGATTGGTGGGATTCTAGTGAGAGAAAACCAAGTGTGAGACCGTTCGACACGGTTTCTGAAGAGGAGATTGATGATGCTCTGTATCGAGGTTTGATTCAGACACTAGGTGTTTTGGATCTATTAGTTGATATATTAGAAGTCGATTACAGCGGGGCGGTCTTTACGCATTTTGATACAGGCATGCACGTCAAGTTAGGTATGTACACTGAGGAGTTAACCACTGTGACCAATACCACTGTTGAAGACAGGACATCCTTCCGTGTTAATGGTATTAGCATCACAATTATCAACAATAAAGTAAATAGCATCAGTATGTCCCAAACGAACCCAGGTGACTGGGAGGTAAACGGTATTAGCCTTAAAAACTCTCGTGAAGAGATTATTGCTATTCTTGGAGAGCCTGCCGAGACGATGCTTAAGGGATCAAGTATGTATGGATCGTTACCTCGTCTTGACACCGATATGTATTGTTTTGATGTGAGTGGAAGCAGAACAAATACTCGAGAGCCTCACGTCTACTATCTTGAGATCGAATATGAAGAAGATGGTTCGGTATTTCGGATATCACTGAAACCTTATCCACTATTCACTGAGGATGGTATATATGTTGCTGGGTACACACCAAAACGTACTATTGACTTTCATGTAGAAGGTTCTGGAAACGCAATTCTGCATGAAAACTCGCCAGTGTTGCTTTATTTAGATATCGACTACTTTGGCTCAGGAAGCATCAGTATCCTCAAGGATTTAAAAGAGGTCTTTTCGCATAATGGTTCATATTCTGGGAGGTTATTCTTCTTTGACTTCGACCGTGGCAGGCTTGAAGTGAAAGCTGCTGGCGATTGGGTGATTACCGGTATGTCAATGCTCAATTGGGAGGCAAGATATGATTCGTGTGGAAGTGGAAGTTACGCATTCCCCGTGATGGGTTTTTATGGTAATTATCGAGTGATACACGAAGGAACAGGATCGTTCGAAATTCGCTTTATATATAACACTTCGGAAGACATGCCATTGGATGACATAATAATCGCGTCAGCAGAAGGTGACTTTTCCATGGATATGGATCTTACTGGTATTGTCCTCGCCCCTGGTTTTATAGTGATCAGTACAGACGGTAACTGGGGTTTCGAGCGTTTATTTGAGTACTCTGTAGTCTATGAGAATCAACTTCATTAGCTATAGAAAAACTGCTCCCCGTTCCCAGACATGTATTGGCACGGTTGAGTGCTATCGCTAGCGCTCCTGCTAGCAACCAGTAAAGAGTCCAAGAAAACATCCGCACCCCCGATTGCAATGCACTGCGGCTGGCATTCAAGGGCATGTGTCCCAGCAAAAATCTGTCATTTGACAGCTTGCACTCACTTGCCTACAATCTTGAGGTTCATTTCAAAGCCCCGTGAAACTTTGTAAATGACAATATTGGTGGTTCAAGGCTTTAGCCGAGTCCAGTCGTGCTGCCCGCTAAATCACCTGCAAGATTATGGAGGTTTTGTGAAAACCTATTACGCCAAGAAAGGCGAAGTAAAACGCGAGTGGCTAGTTATCGATGCTGAGAACCAGGTGCTCGGCAGAGTTGCATCGCTTGCTGCTCAGATTCTCAAAGGTAAGTTCAAACCTGAATATACTCCCCATGTCGACACCGGCGACTTTGTCGTTATCGTAAACGCTGACAAAATCAAGGTGACTGGAGCTAAAGCTACCGACAAAGTCTACTACCGCCACAGTGGGTATCCCGGTGGACTGAAGCAGGAGAGCTTTGCCCAAGCCATGCAACGCCACCCTGAGCGCGTGATCGAGCGCGCCGTCAGAGGTATGCTACCAAAGAACACTCTAGGTCGCGCCATGGGTAAGAAACTGAAAGTCTATGCTGGCCCTGAGCATCCGCACGAAGCTCAGCGCCCACGTCCGATCACGTTGGAGGATTACCATGTCTGATAACACAAACGAAGCCGTCTACATTGGCACCGGACGTCGCAAGAATGCCGTCGTACGCGTTCGCATCAAGCCTGGCACAGGCAAAGTAACCATCAACGGACGCGACGGCCAGGAGTACTTCGGCCGCAAAGCCCTGCTCGACTACGCTCTGACGCCCTTTAAGGTGACCGACACAGTTGACATGTTCGACGTGATTGCAATCGGTAACGGCGGCGGAGTTTCAGGTCAGGCTGGCGCTCTTAGGCACGGCATTTCACGAGCATTATTATTAGCGGGAGACTATCGCGCTGAGCTTAAGAAGGCAGGCTTCTTAACCAGGGATCCAAGAATGGTTGAGCGCAAGAAGTACGGTTTGAAAAAAGCCAGGAAGCGCCCGCAGTTCTCAAAGAGGTAGTTATTTGATAAAAGACAGGTTTCCTGTCTTGTTGAAGAAGCCCATCTACGGATGGGCTTCGCTAGATAACGCATCGGAGGAGAATCGTGAAAGCTGCCGAAACCTGTCAAGGCTGCGCTGGTGTTTCTGATAAAGATGGAGATGTTATATGAATAGACACTTCGGTACAGACGGGGTTCGTGGCGTTGCCTATAGTGAGCTAACAGTACAGATGGCTGAAGCTTTAGGCTTTGCGGCAGTAACGATTCTTGGCCCTCGCCTGTTAATCGGACGAGATACCCGTTTCAGCGGACCGGATCTTCAGCTTGGCTTGGTTCGCGGCATATCAGCTGCTGGTGGTCAGGCATTATTGGCAGAGATAATCCCCACTCCCGCCATTGCGTTTCTGGTGCGTGAGTATGGCGTTGACGGAGGCGTGGTTATCTCCGCATCTCATAATCCACCTGAGCACAACGGCATCAAGTTCTTTAACTCGTCTGGCTACAAGCTAAGTGATGCACAGGAAAACTTGTTTGAAGCAGCATTACAGAATATGGTTGCCTTGGATCAGTCAGTGCTGGTTGACGATGAGCGCACAACTACGGGCGTTGCCGATACCAACTCCGAGTTGCTTATCGAGGCAAGCGAACGCTACATCGCCCATGCAGTACAGGTTTTCGCGGAGCAAGGTTATGACCTGAAAGGGTTGAAGATCGTAGTCGACTGCGCACATGGTGCCGCATGCCAGACTTCACCAGAAACACTCAAGCGGCTTGGGGCAGATGTTATCGCAATCAATGCAGGTCATGACGGCTATGACATCAATGTTAACTGTGGCTCAACAGATATAAAGCAGCTGCAAGAAGCTGTTATGACAAACGCTGCGGACTTAGGCATCGCTCATGATGGTGATGCCGACCGACTGATTATCGTTGACTCTGAAGGCAGCGAAATCGATGGAGACTATATAAAGGCTATCTGCGCCAAACATCTTAAAGAGCAAAACAGACTGGTTGGCGACACTGTTGTCAGCACTGTTATGGCTAACCTTGGTTTCATCCGCGCACTGGAGGCGATGGGTATCAATGTTGTTCAGACTGATGTAGGCGACAGTAAGGTTCTTGCTGCGATGCTCGAAGGTGGCTACGTGCTGGGTGGAGAGCAGTCTGGGCATATCATTTTCTTGGAACATAATTCAACCGGAGACGGTTTGGTAAGTGCTCTGCAACTGCTGGTTGCAATGCGGTACTTCGACCAACCACTGTACCAGCTAAAGCAGATAATGAAGAAATATCCCCAGGTGATGATCAATGTCGAAGTCTCTGACAAAGCCAGGGTAATGGCTTCCGTCAGACTGATAACTGCAGTTAGAGCAGTAGAAGCTGAACTCGGAAACAGCGGTCGGGTTCTGCTTAGGCCTTCCGGAACCGAGCCGAAGATCAGGGTGATGGTTGAAGCGCAGGAGCAAGAAACAGCTCAAAATTCGGCTGAAAAGCTGGCAAGCCTGGTCGACGAGATTCAGAAGGAAGTTTCAGCTTCTGTTGAATAGTGCCCTGTGTTTAATAGTGATGCTGGATACAGCATTTTTTGCAACATAACTATTATGCAAAAATAGCACTTGTTGTTGCAAAGAAACACAGTTGTTCGAGCAGCTGTTTTCCCCTCGTTTTTCACTGCAAGCAGCCATTATGCTGCTCTGCTGGCGTGCAATCGTTTGCTTGACTATAGTACAATGTTCGAATGTCATTGGCATTTGACTCATTGTCATACCCAAAAACCAGGTTTCGGCCAGTGACAGCAATGTGACGGGGAGACAAGGAATCTTCCTGCAAAAAAAGAAGAAAGGACTCATATGGAAAAAGCCAAGATGACTAGACGCACATTCGTAACTGGAGCAGCTGTTGCTGGTGTTTCACTTGCGGGTGCGTCGCTACTCGCTGCCTGTAAAGAAGATAAAAAGGAAGAAGGCGGCGGCGGAGAGGTAGAGGTTGACAAAACCGGCGGTACATTCAAGTACTACATTAATGAACCGGCTTACATCGACCCCTACAACATGCAAGAATCCGAAGGGATCCAGGTAGGATCCCAAATCTTCGACTCACTGTTGGACTACGATTATCGCACCGAGCAGTTGATTCCAGCTGCTGCTGCAAGCTATGACATTAATGAAGACGCAACCGTTTTCACATTCCATTTGCAACCTGGCGCAAAGTTCCACAATGGCGACCCGGTTACTGCTGCTGATTTCAAGCGCGCTTGGGAACGCCTCTGTAATCCGAACATTGCGGATCCACCTTCCGAAATCAGCTACCATCTAGCACAGGTTCTTGGCTATGAAGAAATGAATGAGCTTGAGACCGCAACCGAGCTGGAAGGTGTTGTTGTAATCGACGAGCTGACCCTTGAGGTCACACTGTCTGACCCTTACGCAGACTTTGTCTATGTTGTCACCCATCCAGCTTTGGGGCCGGTTCCGGCTGCAGCTGAAGACTTTGAGGCTTTCACGGAGGCTCCGATTGGCAACGGCCCATTTATGATTGACGGTAAGTGGGAGCATGACCAGTACATCAGAGTTTTGCGCTTTGATGATTATTATGGAGATAAGCCTTTTATTGATGGTGTAGATTTCAACATTATCGAAGAAGTCGAGGTAGCATTCAATGAGTTTTTAGCTGATAACCTTGACTTCACAATGATTCCACCAGGACGTATTGAGGACTGTATTGCTGATTATGGTTCATCAAAAGACGGTTTTGTTGCTAACCCTGGTGAGCAAACGCTGCTCGGTCCAGAGATCTCAACCTACTACATAGTAATCAACAATGAAAATGAGTATCTGTCCAATATCAAGCTGCGTGAGGCTATCTCTTATGCCATCAACCGTCAGGCGATCTGCGAAATCGTGTTCCAGGGTGTCCGCGTACCTGCAGATGGCATCATCCCACCAGGAATCGCAGGCTATCGCACAGGCGTCTGGAAGACATCACTCTATGATGAAGAAAAGGCGATAGAAGCTCTGGCTGAAGCTGGCTTCCCCGAGGGCGAAGGCTTACCGGTCTTCAAGCTTTCGTACAACACAGGTGGTGCGCATCAGTCGATTATGGAACTGATACAGTCAGACTTGAAGAAGATCGGCATTGAGACCGAGCTGGATTCGATGGAATGGGCAACATACTTAGATACTCTTTCTGCTGGTAATTACCATATGGGTCGTTTGGGTTGGATTGTAGACTATCCGATTATGGAGAACTTCCTATTCCCATTGTTCTACACCGGTAATGGCGATAATCGTAGCTTCTACTCAAATATTGAGGCTGACGAAGCTATTCTGGCAGCACGCGGTATTACTGACAATGCGGAGCGAATAGCTGCGTACCAAGCTGTTGACGATATCATCCAGAGCACTACCCCGGTTGCCCCAGTAATGTTCTACCGCCACTCACGCGTTACTTCTGTTCGTGTGAATAATTTCTATTTCGGCCCTAGCATGATTCCCGATTTAGTCAACACATGGTTGACCAAGTAGGCTGTTAGCAAAACAGGATAAGAATCTAAAGGCAGTGAAGGCATACTAAATGCAGGCGATGGTCAGGTATATCCTGAGGCGATTTGTGCAGTTTGTACCTGTTTTTATCGGCGTTACCTTACTATTGTTTGCTATGCGTGCAATACTCCCCGGCGATCCAGTACTGATGATCGCCGGGGAGAGAGCGATCTCTCCGGCTACATATCAGAAGATAGTAGAGAATAATCACTTAGATGAACCTCTGCATGTCCAATATGGCTACTATATGAGCGGTATTCTGCAAGGGGACTTTGGCCATTCCTATCAAAAAGGGCGCTCTGTCACCAGCATTTTCGCGGACAAGTTTCCCTACACAGCGCGACTTGCTGTTGCCGCAATAGCAGTCGAGATTGTCATCGGACTAACCGTTGGCATTGTATCTGCTATTAAGAAGTACTCTTTCATGGACATGCTTTTGACCTTATCCACATCTGTACTTGTCAGTATGCCGGTGTTTTGGCTAGGACTGTTGTTGCAGTCCTTCTTTGGCATATGGATGAAAAAGGTAACAGGAGGTGCATTCTCGCTGCCGATATCGGGAGCCGGTGGGCCGATCAGCGCTTATCCTGATTGGGTTCATCTGATTCTGCCAGCGATTACTCTGGCATCGGTCTCGCTCGCGGTAACCGCGCGCATTATGCGTTCGCAATTGCTCGAGGTATTGAGCCAGGACTACATTCGCACAGCCTATGCCAAGGGGTTATCGAAGCGAGACGTGATAATCAAACATGCTTTGAAAAATGCAATGATTCCTGTCATCACCTTCATCGGAATCGATTTCGGTTCGATGATGTCAGGAGCCATTCTGACCGAATCGGTCTTCAGCTGGCCAGGTGTGGGAAGAGAGATATACCTAGCAATCACAGCTCGCGATTGGCCGATTGTCATGGGTGGTGTCGTGATTATCGTGCTTATTGTCATGGCAATCAACCTGCTGATAGACATCAGCTATGCGCTTTTTGATCCCCGGATCCGCTACGGTACGAACAGAGCGGACTAGCCATGTTGATCGGATTAGGTAAGAGGCGCGCCGAGCGTCTTGATCGCGAGGGACAAGCAGCAGCAAAGACCAGGACTCTATGGGGAGACGCGCTCCGTCGCCTACTCAAGAATAAACTGGCAGTGATAGCTTTCATATGGATCGTCTTCATGGTGCTGATTGCTTTGACCGGCAAGCTATGGGTGCCGAAGATTTTTGGTGAGGTAGTCTATACCGACAGCTCTACCGCTGCTTCAAGCAGCCGCTTGCCTCCCTCGGCTGCGCATCCCTTTGGTACAGATCTGCTCGGGCGAGATGTCTTGGGACGAATTGCTTACGGAGCACAGGTCTCACTGACTATCGGGCTTTTGGCCACGATGATATCGACCACCATCGGTATGATTCTAGGCTCACTGGCTGGCTTTTTCGGTGGCCTGATCGATTCTTTGGTCATGCGTGTAACAGATATCTTCATGGCGATTCCGTACACACTCTTTACAATTGCCTTGATCGCAGTGCTTGGACCAGGCTGGGTCAATGTATTTTTGGCAATAGGATTTTTAGGTTGGACATCGATCTGTCGGGTTGTGCGATCAGCGATACTCTCAATTAAAGAGAACGATTATGTTGCAGCAGCGCGTGCGCTTGGTGCAAGCAATCTACGTATTATCCTCCGCCACATTCTGCCGAATGCAATGGCAAGCGTGGTGGTTTATTCGACCATGAGCATCGGCTCGGCGATTCTGTCTGAGGCCGCCCTGTCATTCCTTGGGCTGGGCGTTCAGCAACCACAGCCTTCATGGGGGTTGATGATCTCTGAAGGCCAGACCTTCCTATCAAGTTCACCATGGCTGGTGTTTTGCCCTGGTGTAGCTATTTTGACTACTGTTCTTGCATTCACACTCTTGGGTGACGGTCTGCGCGACGCTTTGGATGTCAAAGGAAATTAGCTGATAGTGGTTGATAGTGCGAAAGATACGCTGAACAGCGAACAGCTACCAGCATATGAGAACCTGCTTGAGCTTGAAGACCTTCGGGTTCATTTTCATACTCAGGATGGCGTGGTAAAAGCGGTCGACGGTGTATCGTTTAGCCTGAATGCCGGCGAGACCCTTGGCGTAGTCGGCGAGAGCGGCTCGGGCAAGTCGGTCACCGCCTTATCGATACTTGGTCTGGTACCGATGCCTCCAGGACAGATCGCTGGTGGAGACATCCGCTTCAAAGGCCAGTCGTTAATCGGCATGAAAGACAAGGATCTGCGGCAGATACGTGGCAACCACATTGCCATGATCTTCCAGGATCCGCTGTCTGCTCTGAACCCGGTCTACAAGGTTGGCAAGCAGGTGGCAGAGGGCTTACGCATACATCGTGGCTATAACAAGCAGCAAGCTAATGCTCGTGCCATTGAGCTTTTAGATATGGTTGGCATCCCGAATCCTGAGCAGCGTGTGCGAGAGTATCCACACCAGTTCTCGGGTGGAATGCGACAGCGGGCGATGATTGCCATGGCACTAGCCTGTGAACCAGAGATTCTGATTGCCGATGAGCCGACCACAGCTCTTGATGTAACCATTCAAGCTCAGATAATCGAGCTGATGCAGCGGATGCAGCACGACCTTGGTACAGCCATCATCATGATCACCCATGACCTCGGTGTCGTTGCAGATGTCGCTGATCGCATACTTGTCATGTATGCCGGTAAGCCTGTTGAGTACGGCACAGCCGACCAGATTTTCTACGAGCCACTACATCCATACACCTGGGGCCTGATGCGCTCCATCCCGAAACGCACGATCGATGACGACAAGCCTCTGACTCCGATCAAAGGCAATCCACCTTCCCTGATAAACCTTCCTCCGGGTTGTGCTTTCTCAGAGCGCTGCCCCTATGCCACGGATCGCTGTCGCGAGCAAGAACCATCGATCAAGCTGATAAGCGACGAGCACTTCTCCGCATGTTTCTATAGCGACGACGAGGAGTTCATCCTTAATTCGCCGATTTATGATGATGCCGAAGAGCTGAAAGCCCAGGCAGCAGCCGGTATGCTTTACACCGGCATCGAGCGCGACGCGGAAGACGCGGAAGACGCGGGTGGCGCGGCTCAGCCAGCTGGAGAGCGCGACAACACCGCATCCACGCAGGCAGGTGAGTCGAATGGCTGAACCTCTGATCAAGGTCGAGAACCTCAGCAAGGACTTCGCTGTTAGCGGCGGCTTGATCGGGTCGCGCCTGGGCGCAAAGGTCTCCGCGGTCAAGGATGTCAGCTTTACCATCGACAGCGGATCGACGCTCGGCCTTGTTGGTGAGAGCGGATCAGGCAAGTCAACCATCGGCCGCTGTATTATTCGCCTGCTGAACCCGACAGCCGGTACCATTACGGTCAATGGACGCAACGTGCACGCACTTCGCGGCAAGGAGCTGAAGGACTTCCGCCGCGATGTTCAGATAGTCTTCCAGGATCCGCAGGCTTCGCTTAACCCGCGCATGACCATCGGGGAGTTGGTGCGCGAGCCCTTCGTGATTCACAAAATTGGGGATAAGGACGAGCAGATCCAAAAAGTGAAGGATCT
>WQXZ01000017.1 GCA_009781525.1 Coriobacteriia bacterium
GACCACAGATCGCAGGCAGGCTGTTTGTTGCTGTAATTGTCTGGTAGGCAGCTTCGATATCGCCTTCTGCCAGCTGACCGATGAACCTGGTTATGTCGACTTCAACCGGGCAACCCGCGACGCATCGCGGCTTTTTGCATTGCCAGCACCGCTTGGCTTCGGCGACTGCTACTTCAGCAGTGTAGCCAAGTGCGACCTCATCGAAGTTACTGATACGTTCTATTGGGTCTTGCTCTGAGATTGCATTACGGGCAGATTGGTCAGCCATTAGCGCACCTCTCCGGTTAGTTTGCATACATGCTGCTGATAAGCTTCGATAGCTTCAGCTTCCTGTTGCATATAAAAGGCGTTACGTGCCATTAGCTCATCGAAGTCAACCAGGTGTCCATCAAAGTCGGGACCGTCGACGCAGGCGAACCTGGTTACGCCATCTACGGTTACTCGACAGCATCCGCAGAGTCCGGTGCCATCGATCATAATCGGATTCAGACTGACTATGGTAGGTAAGTTGAACTGAGCGGTTAGAATGCAGAGGAACTTCATCATGACTGTCGGGCCGATTGCTATGACCAGGTCATATTGTTCTCCCTCTGCAATAAGAGCCTCGAGCTTCGTGGTTACGAAGCCATGCTCGCCATAGCTGCCATCATCGGTTGTGATGAACAGTCGGTCAGTAGCAGCTTGCATTTCTTCTTCAAGGATTACCAGATCACGTGTTCTGAACCCGGCGATCATATCGACATCCAGCCCGGCTTGCTTACACGACTTTGCCTGTGGATAAGCAACAGCGCAGCCCAGGCCGCCGCCAACAATGCAGATACGCTTGGCATCTGCTGGAATCGGTGTGGGTAGCCCCAATGGCCCGACAAAGTCTACTATGCTGTCACCTGAATCCAGTGCTGCCAGCTTCATTGTTGAGACACCGACAGCTTGAAAAATTATCGAGACGGTGCCAGTATCCTGGTTTTGATCTGTGACCGTCAGTGGTATTCGTTCGCCGTGTTCATCAACTCTCAGCACGACGAACTGGCCGGTTTTTGCTCTAGCTGCGATCTCGGGAGCTTCGATTTCCATCTGGAATGTCGACTCATTTAAGATGCGCTTACTAATAATCTTGTTCACGATCTGTAGTCTCCATTAGGTCTAATCTTATTTACAGATATTGGTGTGTTCTATATCATTTCGCGTTTCGATTATGTCTGGTGGAGGCGCGGAGAATCGAACTCCGGTCCATACATGCTCCCTGCCAGGCATCTCCATGCTCAGTCACTGTGTGAATCTCGCCGAAGGTTGCCACAAGTGACAAAACAACAATCAGCCAGCCGGTTTAGATCTTTGCTGCGCGAATACCGACTACAGTACGCAGTGCATTCCCCTAAGTGTCGTCGCTTCAGAGCAGGGGAATCGCTCCGATTTGACGTCGCGGCTTAGTTTAAGCGGCGAGTGCGTAGGTTCTGTTGTCAACTAAATTTGACTGTACCCCTGTTTTAGGTGGCGAGGAGACCACCGCATGCTTCCCAACTCAAAACACATATGTCGAAACCAGTCGCCCCCATGCAAATAAACCCCCAAGATCAATGGAGGCAAAACAGCAGCGTGCTGATCATAATCGGTTTATCAAGGTGCAAGCCTAATGCGAAGTTTGTATTGTATCATATGTCAGAACAGCTTCATCAGCACCCTTGCATGTTCTGTCATGTTGGTACATTCAATATACTATGGAGGTTTTTATGAAGAGCAACTCTGCTCTTAAGCTGGCTATAACCGGACTACTGATAGCGGTAGGAATCGTGATTCCGATGCTGTCTCCGTTCAAGATCGTGTTTGAGCCGGTTTCATTCACCCTTGCCAGCCATGTAGCGATTTTTGTAGCAATGTTCATTTCACCCAGTATGGCTGTTGCTGTTGCAGCCGGAACAGCTGCCGGGTTCTTTCTTGGTGGTTTTCCGATTGTTATTGTTTTTCGTGCAGCCAGCCACGTGGTCTTCTCCCTCTTTGGAGCTTACTGGCTCAGGCGTAAAAGTGAACTGGTAGAGGGTGGACTTGCATTAAGACTATACTCATTCGTTGTAGGCTTGGTTCATGCTCTATGCGAGTTGGCAGTGGTTGCAGCCTTCTACTTTGCTGGTAATGTCAGTGCGCTTTATTATCAGAAAGGGTTCGTTCTAACAGTTGTTCTGGGTATCGGACTTGGCACTGTGATTCACAGTATGGTTGACTTTGAGATTGCCTATCGAATTGTGGCTCCACTGAGAGGAAGAATAGCCAGTCTTTCCAGTGAAACTGCCTGACCTGAAAAGTCTGGCAATACAAGATAATCAGTTACCGATTATCGGTCGACCGATATCGATAGGATTGTTTTGCAGCTCCTCAGCTTCTTGTATTCTTTCAAGCAGGTCAAGAATAGACATGTTGATCAGTTCATCGAACTCAGCTGTGGGATCCAAAGCCTGCAGTTGCTCAACCAAATCAAGTTTTCCGGGAGAAACACCCAGCTCTTCGGCTCTTTCCAGGTCTTCCTGGCTGCATTCATGAACAGAGACGATACCGTCAAGCTCACTGTCTCTGACCGCTGTGGCTATTGCCCGCATATGATTCTGTGATGCTTCTTCACTTGTTGCGACAACAGTAACTGAGACCGGCGGAATCGTGTCATAAGAGACCAGATAACCATCATCAACAGCAGCATTAGTCAGCTCAACTATCACGTCTTCAGGCTTGCCTCTGACTGACAAGCCTTCCAGCAGACCGTCGCCATCCTGGTTCAGAGCACTGATGTTGGTCAGTCTGTCAAATCTATTAAAGGTGCATTGCACGCTAGGGTTGATATCCAAAAAAACTACGTATGATGGTGCGGTCCACAGCCAGAGAAAGCTGCCTAGAAAAACCACTGAGCTCAGGCAGTAGGCAAGAGCTGAAGACCTAATTCTATTTACTGATGCCTGACTGCGCAGAGAGACCTCTGTGCCCGCAGGTGTACCCTTGTGACCTTTGACAAACCTGAACAGCCCGTCACGGTCGAGAACATAGGATCCACTATTATCATTTCTAATTATTACTGCCCTCATAATATAACCCTAAGCCTGAACCAGGAATCATCCTCTAGTTCGCTATGTACTCCGATAGATACTCGTAATCTCCCATTTTTATAATTAATGACGCCAATATAAAAGTTCGTGCGCGCTCAAGCTTTTTTGGTGGTAATCCTGTAATCTGTGCAATTGCCTTGACAGGAAAATACCGTTTCATCTGAATTGTGTGCAAAATGTCAGGGTCATCAGCGATTTGTCTGATAACCATACGGTACGAATCGCGCAACTTCTTATGCTTGGGGGACTGCTTGCTGAGAGTAGCCAAGGTGATACCCCAGGTCTCCAGCTCAGCCTCGAATTGTGCGATTTCGTCCTGTAGCAGGTTGCCTTCCATCCAGTCGTTGTACTGGCGTTCAGAAACTTCTGACAGATTCGCTGATTGTGCCGATTGTTGGCTGGAGCGGTTTTCTTCCAGTGGAACAGTCTGCTCCCGATGCTTCGAGACCGATCGGATGTGGTCGATGGTCCTAGCGCGGATCACCTGTCGAGCGAACGGAAAAAAGTGCCCACGCCTGGCATCATAACCTTGAATAGCCTCGTAAAAAGCTTCCATGATAACACTCTGAACTTCGTCATGGTGAACATCCTGATACTGCAAAGAGTAGCTGGAGGCAAGACTTTGAATGAATGGATGAAAATCGCCAATCAGACTGTCTGCCTTTGCATTCGACTGCTTTGCAGCAACAGCCCGATCATCAATATTCGTAGCTTTTACAATCGCATCAACCATGTATCCGCTTTAAACCCCTACAGTCTAAAAACTAGACAGTCCAACTCCTCCAATTATTGGATGAATCCCACGCAAGCTCCCCGGTGGTGTTGATAAGAAGTGTAACCCTTACACAGTCAAAAGAAAATGTCTTTTAGACATTCTATGAAAACACACCAACGCCGCTATGGTATCACTTCAGTCAGACTTTCCATGGGTAAATAATCTACAAGTGGTAAGAAAATATTCTAATAGGTGGCAAACAAAGCAGGCATTCATTGTTGACAAAGACTTTTGTCAGTGCCATATTGTTCAAGGCTTTTGCCCCTACTGATGACGACCTAAGGAGGTGAGGATGTGGACAGCGACAGTCGAAGTCGATTAACCCATACTGATTCCCTGCTGTTTGAACAAGCAAACGGCAAACGCCTCATTCAGGTTGTTTTTGGTTTTACGATCAGTCTCTGATTGCATTTCATATCTGCAGAATAATCAATGCCTGACTCTGACCACCGATCTGGTGGACTGATGTGATTGTGCATCAGCCTTCCACCGACAAAACATCGTAGCTGGCTTTCTTTGCCTGCTGTTGCTCTTGCAGGAATCAACATCCAAAGGATTCACAAAGCGGAGCAACGAAGGAGGTGGCTCAAAATGGTATTGCGTATGAACCAAAGAACAGAGCAGCAACGAAACGAAACTGAACTGCAGCTTAGGCTGTTTGCCGAGATGCCAATAGATCGGCTGTTCAACCAACTGAAAACTACAAGCGCAGGACTTCGTGACGAAGAAATCGAGATCCGTCAGGAAGAATACGGCCCCAACATCATCACTGTTGGCGAAAAGAACACAACGCTTACCAGGCTGTTCGATGCTATCGTCAATCCATTTAACCTGGTGTTGCTGGTGGTTGCTGCCATCACCTTTTTTACAGACGTCATTGCCGCTCCAGAGCCTGACTGGATTACCATCAGCATCATCTTACTGTTGGTCGTCATCTCAAGTGGCGTGGCATTCGTCCAAGGCGAACGCTCCAATTCAGCAGCCGAGAAGCTTTCGAAAATGATATCGAACACTGCTAGTGTGCTGCGAAACGACGACTTCACTGAGATTCCCATTGAAGACATCGTTCCTGGCGACATCGTTCGCCTGGCTGCAGGCGACATGCTGCCAGCAGACCTACGTTTTCTTAGCGCAAAGGATGCGTTTATCGCTCAGTCCTCTCTGACAGGCGAGTCGAATCCTGTGGAGAAGGACGCCGATGTTGACGACAGCAGCGAAGATGCCTTTCGCAGCCTTTCACTGACCGATCTACCAAATCTTGGTTTTATGGGTTCGAATATGGTCAGCGGTGCGGCTGTGGCTGTTGTACTCTCAACAAATAACAATACCTATATAGGGTCGATGGCTGAAACCCTTTCAGGTGACCGGGCAAAGAATAGCTTCGAGCGCGGAGTCGACTCGGTAAGCAAGTTGCTTATTCGTTTTATGCTGGTTATGGTTCCGGTAGTGTTGGTAATAAATGGTCTGAACAAGGGAGACTGGGGGCAGGCAGTACTTTTCAGCATAAGCATTGCTGTAGGACTCACGCCTGAGATGCTACCAGTGATCATGACATCGACTTTAGCGAAAGGTGCCGTCTCGATGTCAAAAAGCTCCGTGATTATTAAGACACTGGGCGCGATTCAGACTTTTGGTGAGATGGATATTCTCTGTACTGACAAAACAGGCACGTTGACCGAAGACAAGATAGTGCTTGAGCGCTATATGAATCTTCTGGGTGAAGACGATCGCCGCATTCTGCGACATGCAGTATTGAATAGTTATTTTCAGACTGGACTGAAGAACCTGATTGATCTGGCTATCATCAATCGAGCACAGGAGGAAGGGGTATCAGCAGTCTTGGCCTCATATCGCTTGATTGATGAGATACCTTTTGATTTCACACGTCGCCGGATGAGCGTGGTTTTAGAAGATGATAACGGTAAGCGACAGCTGATCACCAAGGGAGCAGTAGAAGAAATCATTGAGATCTGTTCTTTTGCAGAGATTGACGGTAGGGTGGTGGAGCTTTCAGATGACTATCGCTACTACGCCATGGAGACATATCACAAGTACAACTCCGTGGGGTTGCGCATGCTGGCTGTCGCACAGAAAAACGAGCTGCCAGAGGTAGACCACTTCAAGGTTGAAGACGAGCGTGGCCTGGTTTTGCTGGGATTTGTCGGCTTTCTTGACCCCCCGAAGCCCAGTGCAGCTGAGGCAATCAATGCACTGGCAGAGCATGGGGTACGCACCATCGTTTTGACCGGTGACAGTGAAGGTGTAGCTGTGAATGTCTGTAAGACTGTAGGTATCAATACCACAGTCCGACTGAGTGGATCAGATATCGAAGCAATGGATGACGATGCCCTGAAGCAAGCTGTGCAGAATTGTCAGCTGTTTTCAAAACTGTCTCCTGCCCAAAAGGAAAGAGTGGTAAAGGCTCTGCAAGACATCGGGCATACCGTAGGCTATCTGGGTGATGGTATCAATGATGCACCGCCGCTACACCAGGCTGACGTTGGTATTTCTGTTGACAACGCTGTCGATATCGCCAAAGAGACAGCAGACATTATTCTACTAAAGAAGGACTTAATGGTACTTGAGCAGGGAGTACTTGAAGGTAGAAGAACCTTTGGCAACATTGTCCGCTATATCAAGATGGCTGCCAGTGGAAACTTCGGCAACATGTTCTCGGTGCTGGTTGCTTCGATTTTCCTGCCGTTTCTACCGATGCTGCCAGTACACATTCTGACTCAGAATCTGATTTGTGATCTGTCACAGATGGGCATGCCATTTGACCGTGTAGACGAGGACTACCTGCTTGAACCAAGGCGTTGGGATACACGCTCAATCAGTAAATTCATGGTATTTATGGGGCCGCTAAGTTCGATTTTCGATGTCTTGACCTTCATAGTGCTATGGTTCGTCATCGGTGCGAACACGGTAGAGCATGCCCCACTGTTCCAGGCAGGCTGGTTTGTATTCGGCACTCTTTCTCAGGTAATGGTGATTCATCTGATCAGAACTGCCAAGGTGCCATTCTTGCAGAGTAATGCTGCCTTGCCACTGCTGGTTACCACGGCTTTAGCCAGTATTGCAGTTGTAATCATAGGTTTTACTGGTTTTGGCATTGCTCTGGATATGGCAGTGCTGCCACCAGGCTTTGCTCCCTGGCTGGCACTGATTCTTCTGGCGTATTTTCTGTCGACACAATTATTAAAGGCTATCTATATCAAACGGTATGACGAGTGGTTCTAACAGAAGATAGAAAAAGATGAGGGGCTACAAACAACCCCTCATCGTAGAAAATCCAAACAATCATTATTGGCAGTCGACTCTAGACGCCATGTTGCACTACATACCTGGCGACCACGACCGCTACTTGCCATTGATTTGGCTGTATATCAGGCTAAGACCCAGTAAAGTTAGGTCATCATTGATGTAGTCAATGGTTCTTGACAAGCCAGACACCCGAGGAGACAGGCCTCCAGTAGCAACCACCGGAGCCTTGTAGCCAAGCTCATCGAATATACGCATGATCAATCCGTCAATACGATCGATCTCACCATAGGTCAGTCCGCTGCGAACAGCATTCGCCGTACTATTACCGATGACACTGGGCGGGATCTCGATTGAGATGCTGGAGAGTTTTGCAGCTTTGGCGAACAAAGCTTCGGCCGATGTTGCCAAACCAGGGCAGATGATGCCGCCGATAAAAGCGCCATCCTTGTTGATAACCTCGATGTTTGAGGCTGTGCCGAAGTCAACCACTATCACAGGCGCTCCGAAGAGTTTGATTGCAGCAACTGCAACCGCAATACGGTCTGCACCGATCTCTTCAGGGTTGGGGTAGTCGATTTTGACATAATTCTTAAAGACTTCATATCCGAGTACCATTGGAGCGCCGCAATCAAAATGCTCTCCAGCACGACGCCACTGCTCGGTCAGCATAGGTACGACCGAAGAGATCGCAATACCGCTCACATCCGCTACAGTTAGACCACCTATCGCCAAGAGGCTGTATAGTTGGGTAACAAGCTCATCTGCTGTGTTAGTAGATACAGTTGTAATACGCCAAAATGCGGATTTATCTTCTCCATTATAAAGACCAATGCATGTTTGGGTGTTTCCTACATCTATCGCCAGTAGCATGTGCTTCTCCTTTTGCTCGTTTTATTGCGTAATTCTAACGCATAGCTGACAAGTAGGACAGACAGAGAAAACCTTAGCTCACAACAAGCCAATAACCGTCAGTTGCAAGCCTGCAGTAAGCCAGTAGCTGCATTAACGGTTTAGAGAGCAAAAAAAAGTGATATCATAGGCCGAAGACAATACAAGGAGGATAGCAGCAAATGAGCGAGACTAACATTAATGTCCTGGTAGTAGATGATGAATCCTCAATAACCGAGTTCGTCAGATACAATCTCAAAAAGGAGGGATATGAGGTTGATGTTGCGGCTGACGGCGCGACAGCGCTGGCTATGGCGACATCATATAGCTATGACCTGATAGTTCTTGATGTCATGCTGCCCAATCTTGACGGCTATGAGGTTGTTCGCAGGTTGAGGGCAACCAGCAGTGTGCCGGTACTCTTTTTATCGGCTCGCGATACTGAGCTTGACAAGGTTGTAGGGCTTGAGATCGGTGGAGATGATTACCTGGCTAAGCCGTTCGGTGTTCGCGAGCTACTGGCTCGTGTAAAAGCATTGCTGCGACGGGCTTCCGCAACAGAGTCAATCGGCGACGACTTCGAAGAAGTCATTGAAGTCTCAGGTATAGCGCTAGATGAAAGCACACATATTGCGCAGGGAACACATGGTCCGATCGACCTGACTCCGCGCGAGTTTGAACTGCTGGCAACCTTGATGCGGAACGCCGGCAAGGTTTTATCCAGAGATCAATTATTACGAGATGCCTGGGGGTGGGAGTATCTGGTTGAGACCAAGACTGTCGACACTCACGTCAAGAGGCTTCGCGACAAGTTATCGGCTTCGCAAATCGATCCTGCGCTGGTGGAGACCGTGCGCGGATATGGCTATCGCTTTAAGGTGACATGATATTTGCCGGAGCGACCGGTCATGCCACTTGGGTCTATACGAAGCTAGCGGGTTAACATGGCATACAGAAATATCCGTATAGCAATAGCTGCCACCTCGGCGCTGGCTACCTTGATAGCTGTATTAGCGCTGGGTTTCATGCTGTTGGCAGACCCAGGAAAGGCACAGCTGCTGCCCGTGCTTGCTGTGGTGACATCGCTTGGTGTATTTCTAGCGACATCGGCGTTAGTCAGCATACTGTTGCATCCACTGAATGACCTGCAGAGCAAGGTGCAAAGGCTGGCGCAGGGCGACTACTCGGTGCGCTTCGAAGAGGATGGACTTCAGCGTCGCTTTACTCCCCAGGTGATCAGCCATTTGGCAAACTCGCTTGATCGGGTGGGAGCGCAGGTGCGCTCAAGCATGGCTGAGCTGGTTGCCGAGGGGCATCGCCAGACCCAGTTTGTCTCGGATGTCTCGCACGAGATCCGTACACCACTGACCGCCATTCGCGGCGCAGCAGAGACGATGATGGACGAGGATATCTCATATGAAGACAGGGTGCGATTCTGCGAGAACATTGTTCGTGAATCTGAGCGCCTGACTCGTCTAGCGGCGGATCTGATGATCTTGCAGCGAATCGAGGGAGACGGCGAGATAGTGCTGAAGCGAGTTAATCTGCAGGATGTGGTTCGGGATGCGCTGGATCTGCTTGAGCCTCTATTCGAAGAACGCATCGTAAACATTTCTTCATCTGGAGAAGCACCCGATGTTCTGGGCGACCCCGATCGGCTTCAGCAAATCGTTGTTAATCTTCTTGATAATGCCTCGCGTCATGTCAGCGAAGATGGGCATGTACATATTGAGCTCTCCGGTATACGCGGCCATTCTGTGATTACCGTATCTGACGATGGACCTGGGTTCGGGGATGTTGATCCAGCCCGCCTGTTTGACCGCTTCTATCGAGGTGATCGTTCGCGAGCGCGGGTTACCGGAGGCACCGGGCTGGGTCTGACCATCGTAAAGACTATCGTCTCTTCTATGGATGGCACAGTTGAAGCAGTGAATCTACCAGGTGGAGGAGCCTGCTTCATCGTTGCGATTCCGTCACTGTCGCCACGGGCGTAGACGCTGGCTTTCGCGCCGCAGGTGCTGCGGGTGCCACGCGCAGCAGGTGCTGTTGGTGCTGCAGGTGCCGCAGGTGCCGCGCGCAGTGTTTCTGGCCTTTTTGAGAGCTATGTGTCTGACCCTTCTGGCATCAGGGTTAAGAACACGATGCCAAGGATAAATAAGACTGCGATAGCGGCAATGCCGACGCTGGCATTGCCGAGTATCTGGGTGACGGTGCTCATCAGGAAGGTACCGATAATGGAAGCATATTTCCCAAAGATGTCATAGAAGCCGAAGTACTCATTGGTGTGCTTTTTGTCGGGAATCAGCTTGCTGAAGAACGAGCGGGATAGCGCCTGGATGCCACCCTGGAACAGACCGACAGCTATTGCAAGCATCCAGAATTCTCTTGCGGTAGACAGGAAGAAAGCAGCGTAGAAGGTAATAAGAGTATAGGCGGCTGATGATACAATCAGCATTATGCGCGGGGTGATTTTGCGTGACAGTCGACCATAGATGAGGGCTGCAGGAAAGGCGACAAGCTGAGTTGCTACTAAAGCCAGCACAAGCTGGGTTGAGTCTATGCCAAGATCAGTGCCAAAGCTGGTCGCCATTCTGATGATGGTGTTGACTCCATCGATGTAGCAGAAGTACGCAAGTATGAAAAAGAGCATCCGGCGATTGTTAACAATTGATTTGAAGGTTGAGCCAAGCTCACCGAAGGCTTGAGCAAAGAGCTTTCCGGTTTGTTCTTTGAAATGGGTTTGCGATACATTGCGAAGCATCGGGATGGTAAAAGCCAGCCACCAGGCTGCTGTGATAATAAAGGAAAGACGGGTTGCAGTAACGGTTCCGATGCCGATAGCACCACCAGCGAATATCAAGGCTATGCAGGTTAAAAAAGGTACGAGTGAGCCAATATAACCCCAAGCAAAGCCTTTCGCACTGACCGAGTCGTAGTTGTCTTCATCTGTTGCGTCAACTAAGAATCCATCGTAGAAGACAATGGAGGTGTTCAACCCGATTGCCGAGATGATATAGACCAGTAAGAAGGCGAAGCTTGATGTAGCCATAGAAAGAGCTGAACAAGCTACTACTCCTGTCAGCGCAGAGCCTAAGAAGAACTTCTTTTTGCTGTCTTTGAAGTCAGCCAGAGAGCCAAGTATCGGCATCGACAGTGCAACTATCAGCGAAACGATGGTCTCAGCGTAGCCCCAGCCTACTACTACTGACGCACCATCAGCCAGTAGCGAGCCATAGTAGATCGGTGCAATTGCAGTTGAGATCATTACGAATGCTGAGTTGCCGACATCATAGAGCACCCAGCTCCATTCGGTCTTATTCATACGGTTAGCCATGAAAGTGCCCCCCTCTATTATTATTCTTCTGGTACCAGTGTAAATGACAAGGTTGAGTACTGTCTCTTTCTTTTTGCATATGCTGGTAGAATGCTTGACAGATTCTCTGAGGATAGCATGATTGAAGATAAGCAGCATTCTCGAGAACCTGACTTTATAGCAGCCTTGGAGTGTTCAGCAGGAAGGTCGCACCGATGCCAGCGTTAATAACACACCACTTCTTCGGCCTTGAGGTGCTGACCAGGTGGACACCATACGACAGGTTCAGCACACAAGAACGGCAAGCATTTTTGCTTGGTTGCCAGGGATCTGATCCACTTTATTTTTCGTTTTCTGATGCGCTGAATAGCCGATCCCGTCACCTTGCGTCGCAGATGCATTGCGAGAAGGTAGTCGAGGTTTTCGAATGGTTACGTAAGGGTCATACCGAGCTGAGCATGGAGCAAAGACGGATTGCAGAAGCCTATGCGCGAGGCTGGCTTTGTCATTTTTCTTTAGATAGCACAGCTCATCCTTTGGTTTACTACTATGAGCAGGAAATCTGCTCGGCAGGGGTTGCTGGTCTTGACTTGGACTCTCGTGCTGAGGTGCACCTGCAGATAGAGAGCGACATTGATGCAGGCGTATTGTATCGTCGAGCAGGGCAGACGATCAGGAGTTTTCGTCCGATGGATGAGATCATGCTGGTAGATAATCGAACCTTGCAGGAAATCAGCCAGCTGTTTGGGGGATTAGCTGCGGAGGTCTATGGTGTCGATCTGTCCGGGAAGTCTTTTTTGCATAGCTGTCAGAGCATGCGGCTCTCGTACAACCTGGTTTACTCACCAAGCGGAGCCGGACGAGCGTTGATTGGTAGTCTAGAGCGGTTGGTGCGAAAGCATTCTGCTGCTCAGGCTGTCTCGCACCGAGTTGACGTTGGAGAGTATTCAGATTTTGATAATCAAGCACAAGAACAGTGGGTAAACCCCTTTACAGGCGAAGCATGTTCTAGTAGCTTTGAGCAATTGTTTTATACTGCACTCGAACAGGCAGTCATACGGATGGAGCAGTATTCACAGCACGTATCAAGCGAGCAGTTGGTTGGTTCTCTGAACTATATGGGGTCGATAATAAATTAGCGGTTTTGTTGTTCAGGTGAGCAGCATTTGAGATAGATAAAAGGAAGAGCATGTTAGAAGAGCAAAGAACAAATGAAGATGCATCAGATGTATTGGCTGCAATTGTAGACCCAGTAGCACTTGAAGCCTATGAGCCAGAGGTAGAGGTAAGCCAGCGCACGGTTCAGACCATCGTGACCAAGTTCGGCGGCACTTCTGTTGCGACAGCCGAGAGAATGATGAGTGTGGCTGAGAGACTGGTAGGCTACCGGAATCAGGGGCATAGAGTTGTAGCTGTTGTCTCAGCAATGGGTAAGACTACCGATGATCTGATAGCTCTGGCTAATAGTGTCAACAGCAGTCCGCCTTCACGAGAGCTTGATAATCTTTTAGCTACAGGTGAGCAGGTCAGCATGGCGATACTGGCAATGGCAATCGACTCACTGGGAGTTCCTGCCGTGTCACTTTCTGGCGGGCAGGCAGGTATCGTAACTACGACAGTTTTCAGCAAAGCACAGATCTCAGAGATCAATGCTGAACGCATTTTGGCTGAACTTGATAAAGGCTGTATTGTTGTTGTTGCTGGTTTTCAGGGTATCACCCCGACAGGTGACATAACAACGCTCGGACGCGGGGGATCAGACACAACAGCTGTTGCTGTGGCAGCAGCTATAAAAGCCGATGTCTGTGAGATCTATTCTGATGTCGATGGAGTATATAGTGCTGATCCACGTCTGGTGCCGATGGCACGCAAACTGGATGAGATCAGCTATGAAGAGATGCTTGAGCTTTCTGCGGCTGGCTCAGGAGTACTACAGGGTCGCGCTGTTGAGGTAGCGCGCAACTTTGGTGTGCAGATCATCTGCCGCAATGCATTCAATAACACCCTTGGAACCCTTGTAAGAGAGGAAGAGAGCATGGAAGAAGCCCTGGTTACTGGTGTAGCATCAGACAAATCACAATCAAAGGTTACAATTCGTGGCGTACCGGATAGAGTTGGCGTTGCAGCTGAAGTGTTCACAGCAATTGCTGAAGCTGGTGTAAGTATTGACATGATTGTGCAGAATATCTCTGAGGGAGGCTCTACCGATATCAGCTTTACATTGCAGACCAGCGATATCGATCGCCTGCAACCAGTTATGAACGGGTTGGTATTGAGCCTGGGTATCCGTGGCTATATAACAGACGACAACATAGCGAAGGTTTCAATTGTCGGCGCTGGCATGCGAAGTAATCCGGGAATCGCTGCTCAGATGTTCCGCGTTCTGGCAGACCAGGCAATCAACATCGAGATGATCTCAACCTCAAGCATTCGCATCAGCGTGGTGATTGCTGCGGATCGCACCGAGGATGCCATGGTTGCATTGCATACTGGCTTCGGTCTAGACTCGGATCAGGTTTTCGAAGAGACTCAGCTTTCAGCCGAGGAGCTGGCTGCCAAGATGGCAAAGGGGCGCTAGCGAGGCACCTGCAAGACGCCTGCGAGGCACCTGCGAGACACCTGCGAGACACCTGCGAGACGCAGCGCTTTGTCACCGCAACCGCTTGACCATTCTTGTGTTTGTGAACAGCTGGCCTCGGCACTCCACTTGTTGGTCAGCTATTTCAATGTAGCCTCGCCTTGTGAAGAAGGGTCTGGCGGGAATCGAGACATCGGCAGCGATGGTTGCTGCTCCTTGGCTAGTCAGGTAGGCTTCGATGTCGTCTGCCATCATGGTTGCAATACCCATGCGCTGGTAATCCTTGTGGGTGTAGAGGCAGTCAAAGTAGCCCTCGCTGCCTGTGTCTGTGCCACTGGATGCGGTTTCAAGATAAGCATTGCCGAAGCCAAGAATGCGAGAGGTTTTCTGCACAATAATTGAATAGGTACTTTGCAGGCGGGCTTCCAAGTCTGGGAGCTTGAGATCATGGGGTGCCCAGGCATCGAGTTGCTGTTGGGTGTAGTGTGCTGAGTTGATCGCGTGGATGGTATCGTGCATCAGTTGTGCGACCTGGAGCCAGTCATCTGTGTGGTATGTGCGGAGCTTCATTGTTTGCTGCTTTCATGTACTATACTTATCGTGGTACTTAGTTGGTGGAGCGCCGAGCACCAGGGTGGGGGCACTGGGTTGCAAGGTTTTGGTTGGCGTTTTACTTTGCCAAAGTTCATTATAGATACATCAAGGAGGGGTTGTGGGAATTCGATTTCGCAAAACCGTACGCTTGGGCAGCCTTGCTCGAGTCAATCTGTCAAAGTCAGGAGCCAGCTTAAATGTCGGCCGTCCGGGAGCTTCGGTCACCACTGGAGCCAGGGGAACCTATCTGAACCTGGGGCTTCCGGGTACGGGGTTGTCGTCACGCACCAGGCTTGGAGGACCGATTGCCGGCGGTTCGAGAGGCAAGGGTTCGTCTGGGTCGCGGGGTCGTGCTGGTGGGTCGGGCACGTCAGCGCGCCAATCACAAGCCAGCATGGACAGGGAATATGCACTCAGGGATCTGGAGTCGCATCAGGTTGTTGAGAGCGCGGGCGGTGCGCGGGGCGGCGGCGGTGGTGCTGGTGGTTCGCGGGGTGCGGCTGCTGCAGGTGCTGCAGGTGTTACGACTCTGGCTCTGATCGGGCTTAACCCTGACGACGGTAGCATTGAGCTGCGCTATCCAGACAACGAGGAGCTGATTACAGATCCGGTTGTTGTCAAGTATTTGAAAAGCACGCAGGAGTATAAGGATACGATCGCAGGTACTCGTGAGGCTCAGCAACAGCTTTGGGCTGACAAGCGTGAAGCATCTGAGCAGGAAACCCGTGACCTGATTAACATTCATCAGCTAGCTCCGATAGTTGGGTCAGCAGACCTGCCCCAAGGTCAGCTGGCTTCGCTGGTCCCGCAGGTTTACTCACGTGCGGCTTTCTCGCGACCATACCCAAGCCAAGCAGAGATCGAGGAACAACTTCGGGTAGAGGCAGAGAAGAATGTCAGCGGAGCTCTCGGTCGGCAGAAGAAGCTCGATGAGTTTTTTCAGCTGAACTACGAGCCGTTTAGGCAGTACTACCTGCAGCAATGGGCTAACGAGAGGGATGCGTTTGAGCAGAGAGAGTCAGCCTTTGAGCAGCAGCAGAACGCGGCGTTTATGGGCGAATACCAGGCGCGACGCAGCATGCTGGAGCAGAAGCTGTCTGCCAGCAGCGATGCGATTGAGGATGCCGTAGAATCTTGGCTGGGCGAGCTGGATCTGCCGGTTGAGATGAGTGCCCAGATTCATCACGATGCCGAGTCAGCTGCGCTGTATGTCGACCTTGATTTACCAGAAATAGAAGACCTGCCGCAGATGACAGTGACTACCTTGAAATCAGGCCAGGTCAAAGACAAGCCAAAGACACAAAAGCAGCTTCGAGAAGAATATGCGCAATGCGTTTTTAGCCTGGCGGTTTTTCTGGCAGCGAACATCTTCAATCTGAATGCAACACTGGCAAGTGTTGTGATTTCTGGATATTCGCAGCGCCGTGACAAGGTCGGCGACCTGCAGGATGACTATCTGTACTCCGTACGCATCAACCGTGCTGACCTGCTTGGACGCATGATTGAAGATCCGGAGAAGTTCATTCTTTCGTGCCAGAACCGAATGAAGCTGTCTGCTGCATATGCGTTTTCTGCTATCGAACCATTCGGTGCGCCTGGCTGGTAGCTAAAACGCGATTCAACGCGATCTTATCCAGATAATAATGGATGCTATTGCACGCATATTGTTGCTATTGCACGTCTGCTTCAGACAACTGTAGTATCATGTTTCGCTACTGCTTGTAAGGAACAGGCAGCGTGTGAGCTCTGAGCGCAGAACGCGGCAGAGTGCGCGCGGAGACGGCACCTCACCTGAGGCAGCCAAACCAGCCCGTCAATGGGCACGATTAATAAGAAAGAGGTGAGTAGGTATGAGCGAGACAAGAATCGGCAGCAAGGTTACGGAGTTACGGGAGGCCTTGCAGTTGTCAGTTGAAGAGCTAGCTGAGCGCAGCGGCGCGGAGGTGAGCGTGATTTTGGGAATCGAGGCTGGCGAGCTCGTGCCTTCGCTAACACCTTTGATTCGAATCACCCGGGCGTTGGGGGTTCGGTTGGGCACTTTGCTCGACGACGACGAGAACCTTGGGCCGGCGCTGGTTCGGTCGACGGACTACACTGAGTCCACCCGCTTGAAGGCGCTTGAGACTAAGTCGGATGCTGGCGGATTGGTTTTTCACGCCCTGGCAGAGGGCAAGGCATCGCGCCACATGGAGCCGTTCTACATCACGTTGACTCCGAGCGAAGCCAGCGAGCACGAGCTTTCCGCACACGAAGGCGAAGAGTGGTTGTTTGCTCTGGAAGGCCCGCTTGAGATCGAGTATGGCAAGGACATCTACGTCTTGCAGCCGGGTGACAGCATCTACTACGACTCGATTGTTCCGCATCAGGTGCGTTCGCATCAGGGTCAGTCCGCCAAGTTCGTAGCCTGCGTCTACACCCCTGCCTGATTACTCGCACAAGCAGAGTCGGGCAGTAAAACTTATCTGGAGAAAACCTCGAGCATTCTAATCGATTACTTCGACCTATCCGGTCGGTTTAAGGAGAATAACATGTCCACAGACATTACTACAATTGCAGATGATGATTCTGCAGCACAGGCGGGCGCGACGGGCGCGGCGGGTGGCGCGGCTGCTGGTGACGCGGGCGCGGCGGGTGGCACGGCTGCTGGTGACGCGGGCGCGGCGGGTGGCACGGCTGCTGGTGACGCGGGCGCGGCGGGTGGCACGGGCAACGCGGCTAAC
>WQXZ01000018.1 GCA_009781525.1 Coriobacteriia bacterium
CCCATTAGTCAATCCTGAACACACAGGAATGATCATTGCTCCGATATCTGAGCACTCGCTTAAGGCATGGTCAATAGTTAGCAGCTGCGACGATGTTGTGGTGATAGAGCCAAGTGAAGATAATACCCAACAACTTGTGGTCTATGTCGACGGCGAACCAATAGGGGCGAAACAAGAGGCAACAGAGATTGTGCGAGTGACAGTCAATCCCAGCAAAACAGTGCTTGAACTTATCCAGTTTGATCAGATCGGATTCTATGACCTTTTAACTTCCGCGTTTTTTGGAGATGCTGATGCTCGATGAGCTTGAAGTCAATAATTATGCGTTGATCGAGAGGGCATCAATTGAGTTTTCACCCGGTTTCACTGTGTTAACAGGCGAGACTGGTGCTGGTAAAACAGCGCTGATCGGCGCGATAAAGCTGCTAATCGGTGAGAGAGCGGATGTCTCCGCGATCACTGATGGCGCAGACGAACTGAGGGTGGCGGCAAGATTGATTGATGAGGATAACAGGGAGGTTATCGTCAGCCGGCGGTTGAATCGCAGTGGTCGTTCGCGTGCTGCGATAGACAGCCAGATGACTACGGTCACTGCTCTGGCAGAACAAGTCGGTACTCGGTTTGATTTGCTTGGGCAGCACGAGCACCAGAACCTGCTTTCTGGGTCGGCTCAGCAGGCCTATCTTGATCAGTTCGGAGCGATATCGGAATCCGAGGTGTTTGCTGCCTATCAGCAGGCTTGGCATGACCGCGAGCAAACAGGTATTGAGCTGGCGATGCTTCAGGAGCAGGCGAGACAGAGCGCTCAGAGCCTTGAGCAATCCCGCTTTACTCTTGAACAGATTGAGGCTGTGAACCCCCAGGTGGATGAGTATGAGCAGCTAGAAGCTGACATTCCGATACTGCGTCGCGGCGAGGATCTGGCTGTTGGTTCGAATGCAGCCTGGCAGCTGCTTGGAGCTGATGACCAGGTGTCTGACTTATTAGCTCAGGCTGCGCGGCAGCTTTCATCTGTGCGTGGGATCGATGCTCGGCTCGATGCTTTAGCGGATAGGTTGCAGTCAGCACAGATCGACTTGGAAGATATCTCCGCTGAGCTGATAACCTATCGCGACAGTGTCAGCTTTGATGCCCAGGTTCTTGAAGACACGCAAAGCAGGCTTGGCCAACTTGAGGGATTGGTACGCCGGTTCAATGCACCGATACGCGAGATTTTGGTACTACGTGATCAAGCTAGGCTTCAGCTTGAGATGGCAGACAACCTTCCTGATCGGATCGAAGCTGTTGCTCAAAGGCTGGAATCTGAGGAGAAGATTCTGCTTACGGTTGCTGCAGAGCTTGCTGCCAAACGCAACGCTGATGCCATTGCTCTGGCGGAGAGGCTGACTGCAAGATTGAAGGACTTGGCTTTCGGAAGTGCAGCTATTGAAATCGTCTGCGAAGGCCTTCCTCGCCAGTCATGGAGCGCAACAGGTAGCCAACGCTGCGAGCTGTTATTTCGCCCACAGCCACGCTCTGTTTCCAGACCACTTTCTCGCATTGCCAGCGGAGGCGAGTTATCCCGTGTCATGCTGGCGTTGAAGTCAGAACTGATAGCCAGTGACGGCATGACCCTTGTCTTCGATGAAGTCGATGCTGGTATTGGTGGTATTGCTGCGACAGCAGTCGCTGAATATCTCAAGCGTCTCGCGAGTAACAATCAGGTAATCGTTGTCACACACCTGGCTCAGATCGCAGCAGTTGCTGATCGCCACTATGTCGTGCAACGGGATACTGGCGGTGGGGAGCCTGGTACCTCCGCGCAGCCAGACCCAGCCGGGGCAACATCCGCGCAGCCAGACCCAGCCGGGGCAACATCCGCGCAGCCTGTACTGTCCCCGTCTACATCTGAGCAGCAAGACCCCACCCAGCCTGTACTGTCCCCGTCTACATCTGTTTTCGAGGTCGTGGGAGATCAGCGGGTTTTGGAAGTTGCGCGAATGCTTTCAGGCTCATCCGACGATGTAGCTATAGCACACGCGCGCGAGCTGTTACAAGGCGACAGGGTAGAGTAGCCGAGCTTTTATCCACAGATAAAACTCACTAGAAAACCCAGCATACGAGAAATAAGCCAAAAGGCTACGCTACAGCAGACCTAACCATCCTCAGTGGCAGGATACAGGCTATAAAAACCCCCACTCCGCTGTGCAGAATGGGGGTTCGAAATCGAGGCTTGCGTGCGCTACTGCGGTCTTGCGGTTCCGCAGCTTTGGCAGAAGGTTCCTCCAGTGTTCGTAGCGCCGCATGTGCCGCAGCGCCATTCGTCAGTCATGGGAACACCTGGCTGCATCGGTTGCTGCGGGTATGCCTGCTGGGGAACTCCCGGCTGCATCGGTGGTTGCATCGGTTGTCCAGGTTGTACCGGTTGTCCGTAGCCTGGCTGCACAGGTTGGCCGTAACCAGGTTGCATCGGTTGCTGCACAGGTTGAGCATAGCCAGGTGGTACCGGCTGTTGCATCGGCTGTCCGTAGCCTGGCTGAGCCGGCTGCCCGTAACCAGGTTGCATCGGTTGCTGCACAGGCTGTGCATACCCCGGTTGTACCGGCTGCCCATAGCCAGGCTGCATCGGTTGCTGCACCGGCTGCCCATAGCCAGGCTGCACAGGCTGCATTGGCTGTGCATACCCCGGTTGTACCGGTTGTCCATAAACGGGCTGCATCGGTTGCTGAACTGGTTGTCCATAAACAGGTTGCACTGGTTGTCCATAAACAGGTTGCATTGGTTGCTGGCCAGGTTGTATCGGAAGTGAGAAAGCTACAGGAACCATTCCTGCTTGCCCCGGAACCAATAACGACTTGATCTGGGTGGCAAAGTTCTGCACATTCAGGAACTCAGGTGCGTATGGGTCACTTAGGCTGCTTTGATTGAGTGGAAACTTGATCTCGTTAAACCAAGGAGAATTGACCTGAATGACTGCTTCAAAGTCATAGGAATATGTATAGCGCGGGGGGTCATATGGCTTTTTGGAGCCGTCGTTTGTTGGCTGGAACTCTTCATCCCGGGAATCACTGCGTTCGATTTCGCAGGACATGATTTGGGAGAGCGAAACGATGTCAGGATTGTCTTTTCGCCAATCCTTGGCGCGACTGACCACAAAGGCTCCTGCGTTCTGATCCACATATAGTTTCCAATTATCGCCCACGACGGTTGTCGGGTTGAACTGCGCCAAAGCGCGTTCATTATCTTCGCGATATGCCAGATGTTTTCTGATGTCTTCGACTGTCGTACGGCGTCGACCGGTCATCCAGCGCGAAAGCTTAGCAGCACAGTCCTTGCATAGGTTTCCATCATCGAGTTTGCGATTGCCCATCAGACCGATGGAACCTCCGCAGATGTCGCAGTTCTTTTTGTCAAACAGCGCCATGATACCTCCTCCTCACGTTTATTAACTGCAAATGGCACCTTTGGGTGCCACAACCGTTTCCCCCATTATGCACCAGCTGGTTTCAGCTTTTGCATCCAAATGACATACTCGAATATGTCGATGACAGTATGACACAGCAGTACTGCTTTTGCATTGTTTTACCGCTATTGATAGCTACGTAGGAGCCGAACGTGTGAAGGTGAGAGCCTGCGACAATGACAGTCTCAAAAGAGGCATCCGCCAGGCGGGACCGCGAGCCGACGCTCCGCAGACACACCATCTCATTCCATTACACTGAACTCTGAATTCCACCTGCAACCAGGCGGCTCAACCCAGTCAACTCAGATCGAACGTCCAACCCGAACGCCTCCGAACGTCCAAGCCACCAACCCAACCACAGAATTCCGACTCCCAATTCCGGCTTTTTGGCGATTTCTGCAACTTTTTTGCGGTTGGGCGCCGAAAATGTGGCATAAGGCAGTGTCTTTCTGTGGTAAATACAACAATAGTGTTGCATTTACCACGGTAGCGTTGCATATGCAACGTAGACTACTGGCGTTTCTGCGCCCCAACCGCAAAAAAGTTGCAGAAATCGCCTGCTTGGCGAAATTGGTTGGAATCAAGAGGCTGCTCGGGGTAGAGCGGGGGCTAAGCTTAAGCCCGGGGAGGCCAGGGAAGCCGGGGAGCCTGGGGAGGCAACGAAGAACATACGAAACCGCATCATACTATGCTTGGTGAATTCCAACACCAGTTCTTTTGTATATTCTGTGCTAGCCTGAACAATCACTATAGAATACTACCTTCTTTATGAGACAATGTTTATAACGCCTTATTTGCCATTATCTCAAAAAGAAGGATTTAGATGACTGAGGGCATTGATCTAAAAATCGAAAACTGGCGTAAGCAGCTCCTTGATCTTTCGCGTCGAAATCGTCTGATTAACTCCGCCCCGCTTGCTGGTACTTCGCGCATATCGCGAGTCGCACTGGCAATCATTGAGCCAGATCCTGAGTCTCTGTGGCGCCTTATCGCAGAAGACGAGCGCTCGTTGACGTTTCCGCTGCCCGACGTCAGCGCTGACGCTGCGGCGAGCGATGATGAAGCTCCCAACGCCAAACCAACCGACACCGCAAATACCTCCATTACCAACCAGTCCGTTGCAGACACCCACAAAACCCTGCGCAATCTGCGCCAGAAAGCGCGGTTGTACTCCGAAGAAAAGGGATTAAACGCCCTGCACCTCGCGTTCGGTTTTATCAACTGGACCAACCTACGCGACGGTGAGCAGCTGCGTTCCCCGCTGTTGCTGGTGCCGGTTGAGCTCAGCCAGAAAGATCTCTTTTCGCCATTCGTGCTCTCTCGCCATGACGATGAAATAACCGCTAACCATGCCCTGGTGCAGAAACTCGAGGTCGAAGCCGGTATCGTGCTGCCGCAGTACTCTGACGAGCTCAGCCTCGCAGACTATGTGGATAAAATCACGCTGGCGTGCGCCAGTATGACCTGTTCTATCGAGCTTGAAGTCGAGTTGGCGCTTTTTTCGTTCAACAAGATAAACATGTATCAAGACCTCGGTAAGCATCGTGAGCAGCTGGCTGCGCATCCGGTTGTCAGAGCACTGGCGGGGGATGCGAGCATGCTGAATCGCAACATTACAGACTTAAACATATCTGAATTCGATCATGACGCGCTGGATCCGACGAAGGTCTTCAGCGTGCTAGATGGTGACTCAAGCCAGCAGGATGCTGTGCAGCTGGCAAAGCACGGAGCCAGCTTTGTGCTGCAGGGACCGCCGGGAACCGGTAAGAGCCAGACGATTACCAACATCATCGCAGAGTTTCTGGCAGAGGGTAAAAAAGTACTCTTTGTCTCTGAGAAGATGGCTGCCTTAGAAGTGGTTCATCGTCGGCTGACTCAGGTTGGCTTGGGTGATTTCTGCTTGACCTTACACCATAACAATGCCAAGCGACGCGACATCCTTGACCAGCTGGATGTCTCTCTTCAGCTGGCTCAGAGTCAGGCAACCGTGGCTGCATCAGCAGCTGACCAGTTATCCAGACTGGTTGACCAGCGACAACGACTGAATAATTACGCCAGGCAATTACATTCTGAAGTAAGGCCGCTGGGGGAGACCCCCTTTAATGTCTATGGGCGACTTGCTGCACTGCAGCTCGAGCTGGGTCAGTCTTCAGCGGTGAATTGTATTCCCGATCATGCTGGTGTATACACCAGACAGGATTTAATAAATCGAATCAGCTTGCTGGAAGACCTCTCTCGTTTTATAGCAGAGTGGGGATATCAGGACGACAATCCATGGCAAGGTTATCGGCCGCGCAATCTGACAGGTAACCTGCGGCAGCAGATCACCAGTGAAGCAGAGACCATCGTGCGTGTTATCGCATCAGCGCAGTCAGAGACAACAGGGCAGCCTGATGCAGCAGCAGAGGAGCAAGCGCTGTCCCCCGAGCAGCAGGCAGCCGCAAAAGCAATCGCAGCCCAGATGGCTATGGCGGGGCATCCAGCGATAACACCGCGAAACACCAGCGCGCTGATCGATGAGCTGAGCATGTATGACCTTAATAGACTCTCGGAGTTGCATCACATGCAGACCAGTATCGAAGCTGAGCGACAACGTCTTGCAGTTGACTATAACGACCAGGTCTACTCAATAGATGGCAATGAGCTTTTACAGCGATGCAACACAAGGTACCAGGGCAAGATGCGATTGTTGAACAAAGAATACAGGCACGACCGTAGCCTCATCGCAGCAACAAGGCATGACGGTGTAAAACCGGATTTCGAGAAAATCGTCGCTTTAGCTGAGAGCCTGAAAGGTCTCCAGTCCCTGGAGCTTGCTGCCAATAGTCTGTTTGACACATTAGGGAGTAAGCAGGTCTACAATCCAGAATTTGCCAACCAGCTCTTCGAGCAACTGAAAGAGCCACTGAGCTGGTTTGCCGATCTGTTCGATCAACCAGAGCGTCTGCTGGCTGTACCGCTAAATAAGGCGCAGGCGCTGGTTCAGACCTGCGCTGGCTCACTGGTTCTACTTGAGCGCTATATTGACTACCTTAGACTGATTGATCGAGCGTTTCCCCTGGGTATAACCCAGTTCGTCAGCAAGCTAGAAGAGCAAGGCGTACCAGCAAGACACATTCTGCCTGCGTTCGAGCAGTGTTTCTACAACGCCTGGCTCTACGCCGTCCTGCCCTACCGAACAGCAGTGCAGGAGTTTCGCCGTATCAACCAGGACGCCTTGATCTTATCCTTCCAAAAACTGGATAAAGACCACCTGGATATCGCAAAAGCAGCGACCTACAGTCGGCTTGTCTCCCGTCTGCCTGCATTGAACACAGTGTTTTCGAACTACGACGAGGTCGGCCGACTCAGACGCGAGATGAGCAAGAAGCGCAAACTGATGCCAACCCGCAAGTTGATAGCTGAGATACCGAACCTGCTTCCGGTTTTAAAGCCTTGCATGATGATGTCGCCACTCTCGGTTAGCACCTTCTTGGCTGACCTACCAGAGCCGCCTCACAACAGCTATCTGTTCGACATCGTGTTGTTCGACGAGGCTTCGCAAATCCGAACCGAAGACGCTCTTTGTGCGATACTTCGCGCCAGGCAAGCTATCATCGTCGGTGACAGCAAGCAGCTACCGCCAGCGGATTTCTTTCAATCATCATTTTCCGGAGCACTCGACGACATCTATGACGAGCAAAGCGAGCTGGGCGACAGCGGCGCGTTTGAATCACTGCTCGACGAGGCTTCACTGATGCCGACGCAGGACTTGCTTTGGCACTATCGCAGCAGGCACGAAAGCCTGATCGCATTCTCTAACACCAAGCTATATAACAACAGATTGACTACTTTTCCCTCCTCGCTGGACAGCGCAGACGACCTTGGTGTCGAGTACGTCTACGTAGCCGGAGCCATATATGAAAGGGGTCAGCGGCGAAACCTGGCAGAAGCCAACAAGGTCGCCGACCTGGTCTTCGATCACATCCAAAAACACCCTGACCGCAGCCTCGGCATCATCGCCTTCAGCGAAAGCCAGCAAGCAACCATTGAGGAGACCCTGCAGCAAAGGCGCAGGCAAGACCCCCGCTTCGAGTACTTTTTCCGCGAAGACTCACTTGAGCCGGTTTTTATCAAGAACCTCGAAACCGTTCAGGGCGACGAGCGCGACACTATCATATTCAGTATCGGCTATGCGCACGATGCGGATGGCAGGTTTCTGATGAACTTCGGTCCCCTCAGCCAGTCCGGAGGCCACCGCCGATTGAACGTAGCTATCACCCGCGCCAAAATCAACATCAAGCTGGTTGGTTCCATCATGCCCTACGATATAGACCTGAGCCGCGTTCCCAACGAGGGCCCTCACCTGCTGCGTGACTACATCGAGTACGCGATCAAGGGCGTGAGCACTATCAAGCAACCCGATGAAATAAGCACCACACCCGCGCCTGCTTGGTCTTCGACCGGTTCGCCCACACGCTTTGAGCAGACAATCGAGGCCTTCCTGACAAATCACGGATTTACTGTGGATAAGAACGTGGGTTGTTCAGGCTACAGGATAGACTTCGCTGTTCGTCACCCTCACTATCGCAATAGTTACTGCCTTGGAATTGAGTGCGATGGCTCCACATATGGCAGCGCCAGAACCGCTCGTGACCGTGATCGCCAACGTCCTTCTGTGCTGGCCAGTATGGGTTGGCGGATGTATCGAGTCTGGTCTGCAGACTGGAACCGAGACTCGCTGACTGAAGGCGAGCGATTGCTTGCTGCTATCGAAGCGGCGATTGCCAGTTATGAAGAATTCGATATCAAAGGCGTGCTAACGCCACCACCTGCAGCTGAAGGCTGGACTGGAGGTGGTGGTGAAGAGTTGCCTTTGGAAGCCGCAGGGTATGAGAGCGCTGACGAAGACTATCTTCAGATAACTGACCGGCGCCCCGAGGATTCCGATTTACCGCAAACCCGCTTTTACAGTCGAGCCGCTGACACAATACCGCTTGAAGATATTGAGCGAGTAATGCTTGAGCTTGTCAACAAAAGCTACGGAATCGATGTTGAAGGCTTGTACAGAGTAACCGCCCGCAGCTATGGCTGGGCTCGCATAGGCAGCAAGATACGCAAACGACTCGATCTAGCCTACAAAAAGCTGCTTTACTCAGGCAAGATTACCGAAGCCAACTCCGAGCAATAGCAGCCAAACAGTATAAAGCGCGCCACCTTAGCTTCGCAAGATAACCGTCTACCTGATAAAGACACATTTCATTCTGCAAAAAGAAGCCGCAAAAGGTATTTCTCCTTGGTTGTATGCTGCGCTACACTTGCTTTCATTGCATAATAGGCAACTTTTGTGCACTTCGCCTTATTGCCTATCGCTTTTCACAATTATTTGTAAAGTGCTATTTACACCGTAGTAATGCAATGGAGTGTTTGCAGAGAGTTGAACAGCGGTGGTGGTATTCGACGTGCAGTCGATCGAAAAGGAAGGGAATGCAAGATGGCAAAGATTTCACCAAAAGACAATTTTCTAAAACTGGCTGGCGGCGGTATGCCGGAGTATGTGCCTTACTTCACCTATATGGGAACTGAGGAGATTCCGGAGATTTCGTCAAAGGTCGCACGACCCGAGGTGGTTGTACCTAATCCGCCAAATCCGGATGGTAGTAACACCAGCATTTGGGGCGTGACAACCTATCCGAACCAGGAAACAGCAGGATCAGCAATGCCTGAACCTGACGTTTGGATTCTCGATGATGTTACTAAGTGGGGCGATGTAATCAGAAAACCGGTCTTCAAAGAGGGCATCGATTTTGACGCGATGGCTAAGGCAGACTTTGAGCGCATCGGTCTTGATCGCAGTGTGACCGCGCTGAGAACCGGCCTGTTCTTCGGACCATGGATGACCCTCGTTGGTTTTATGGGTTTTGAGGGTGCCATGGTTGCCATGGTTGAGGAGCCTGAGTCCGTTAAGGAACTCTATGACTGGATGACCTCGCTCTATGAGCCGTATTACACCCAGGTACTCGATGCCTATCAACCAGACATCTGGACAATGAGTGATGACACATGCACCGAGCGTGGACCGTTCTTCTCTGTCGCGATGTACAGAGACATCTTTAAGCCGTTCTATGAGCGCTTTGCTGTTCAAGCAGCTGAAAGAGACATCCCGATTATGTTCCACATCTGCGGATTCATAGAGCCGTTCATCCCAGAGATGCTGAGCTACGGCGTCAAATATGTTGAGCCGGCGCAGGAGACCAACGATGTTATGGCGCTGAAGGAGCAGTACAAGAATCAGCTGTCATACCTTGGCACCTATGACTGGGGCAAGCACTATCCGAAGAACTACCCGGACTATGATCCCGAAGAGGTCAAGCAGGATGTTCGCGATGCAATTGACAAGTATAGCCCCGGTGGCGCATGGGCTCCGCTGATTTGGCCAGTCAGCTACGTTGGTGATCCGAATATCGACGACCTGAGAAGACTGATCTGGAACGAGTGCTATACCTATGGCAAGAAGGTCTACGGCTACGAAGACTAAAGCATTACACGCAGCTTCGGGGATAGTCGACATCCCAAACGGCATCCCCAGCTCTAAACACAGTGAGACACAGACGACTAAGTGGCGGTGGGCATTCCACCGCCACTGCACTTCACAGCCATTGCAACACCGGCACCAACATTGCAGCGCCAGTACCAACTTCACGTACGATAATGGCGAAAAATGTCGTGTTTGTCTCCACAAATCTTTTAATCTATGAGACAATCAGCCATTGCATCTTTTTCAAGGGTGGGATTACGGTGGCAAACACAAACTACCTGAAGACAACAGTTATCAGAGAGGGTTTAGAGGAGAGTCAATGCCAAGGATTATTGTAGATCAACAGTTCTGCAAAGGTTGTGGCCTTTGTGTGGATGCATGTCCAGACAAACTGATGGCGCTGAACTTAGAGCTGATCAGCCAGAAGGGCTACAACCCTGCATATTGCACCGACGATGAGGCATGCAACGCCTGCCTGTCGTGTGCGCAGATGTGTCCGGATGTGGCGATTACGGTAGAAAGGTAGAGGGCATGGCAGAGAAAGTATTGATGAAGGGCAACGAGGCGCTGGCTGAGGCAGCGATTCGCGCTGGCTGCAAGACCTTTTTCGGTTACCCCATTACACCTCAGACCGAGTTGGCAGCCTACATGGCAAAAGCCCTGCCGCCAATCGGCGGAACATATCTGCAAGCCGAGTCCGAGGTAGCGGCCATTAACATGGTCTATGGCGCTTCGGCAGCTGGTGTGCGCGTGATGACTTCCTCGAGCTCGCCTGGAGTCAGCTTGAAGCAGGAGGGTATCTCGTACCTGATCGGTGCGGATCTGCCAGCGCTGATTATCAACATCCAACGTGGCGGTCCAGGCCTTGGCGGCATTCAGCCGTCGCAGGCAGACTATTGGCAGGCAACCAAGGCAACCGGACATGGCGATGGTCAGATAATCGTATTGGCTCCGTCAACGGTGCAAGAGATGACCGACCTGGTCGCGTTGGCTTTTGACCTTGGGGATAAGTACCGCACCCCTGTCATGATACTGGCTGATGGGCTGCTTGGGCAGATGATGGAGCCGGTCGAACTGCCGGAGACTGACGGAGTCGAGCTTCCCGAGAAGCCTTGGGCTCTGACCGGTCATGGCAACTCGCGCGAGAAGAACATGGCTAACTCGATGCATCTAGATCCGCAGGAGCTTGAAGATAGCATCTTGGAGCGATACGAGCGCTATTTGGTTATCAAGCAAGATGAGCAACTTGCCGAGAGCTACCTGACTGAGGATGCCGATATAACATTAGTGGCTTATGGCGCTGCGGCTCGTGTTGCGCGCAGTGCTGTGAATAAGGTGCGAGCTGAAGGCATCAGTGCCGGCTTGATCAGACCGATCAGCCTCTGGCCGTTTTCAGTGGATGTGATTGAGCAGCAGGTGCCAATCAGTTCCGACTTCCTGTCGGTTGAATTCTCGATGGGGCAGATGGTTGATGATCTGCGTCTTGTTGTTGACGGCAGAAAGCGCGTGCATTTCTACGGTCACACAGGCGGCATCGTGCCGACCCCAGATGAGATCGCAGATGTGATTCGTCGTATAGCTGCAGGTGAGAAGGTCAATCAAGTAGCGTTTCGTTCGTACTAACATCGTTTGAGCGATACGCTAAGTATCACGGTTTATATAAGGAGTTGTTTTATGAGCACAACAACAGAAAGCGTGGTTAGCACCGAGAAACGTCGCGTGCTTTTCTCCCGACCGAAGTCATTATCGGATGTCGTGACCCATTACTGCCCGGGTTGCACTCACGGCATCGTACATAGGCTGGTGGCTGAAGTTATCGACCAGCTGGATATCGAAGGTAAGACAATCGGCGTCTGCCCGGTTGGTTGCTCGGTATTGGCTCACAATTATTTCAACTTTGACATGGCACAGGCTGCTCATGGGCGAGCTCCGGCGGTGGCAACTGGCTTGAAGCGCTCGCTTCCGGACAGCGTTGTCTTCACCTATCAGGGCGACGGTGATTTGGCAAGTATCGGCATGGCCGAGACCGTCCATGCTGCTTTACGTGGTGAGAAAATCACGGTTATCTTCATTAATAACGCCATCTACGGTATGACCGGTGGCCAAATGGCTCCGACCAGTCTGCCTGGCCAGGTGACCCAGACCAGTCCATATGGTCGCGATATCGAAGCTGCTGGCTATCCTGTCAAGGTCTGCGAATTGTTAAGTGGGCTAGAGGGCGTGGCGCTGGCTCAGCGCGTGACTGTTGATACGCCGAATCATGTTCGGGCTGCACGCAGAGCTATCAAGAAGGCTTTCGACTACCAGATCGAAGGACTGGGTTATTCGATCATCGAGGTTATCTCGACCTGTCCAACCAACTGGGGGCTTTCTGCTGATGCTTCTATGAAGTGGCTGCGCGAGAACATGCTACCTTACTACCCACTGGGAGTTTTTAAAGATATCAAGGCTGGCGCAGCTGCAGCTGGCGCTGCAGCTGCCGCTGGTGACGCGAACACCGCGGGTGACGCTGGCGACGAATAGATTGACGAATAGACACGAATAAGGAGAACGACAATGGCATCTGATATCAGCATCATGCTGGCTGGCTTTGGTGGTCAGGGAATACTATTTGCCGGCAAGGTGATTGCCTATGCTGGTCTTTTGGACGGGCGCGAGGTCAGCTGGTTGCCGTCATACGGGCCAGAGATGCGCGGCGGAACCGCGAACTGTAGCGTAGTGATTTCAGACGAACCCATTGGCTCGCCTCTGATTACAAACCCGGATGTTCTGATAGCAATGAATATGCCTTCATACGACCGGTATATCGGCGATGTGCCTTCTGGTGGAGTGGTTATCCTTGACTCTTCGCTGGTCAGTGGCTATACACCTCGCGACGACGTGAGTTACTATCCGATTCCCGCAACTAATCTGGCAAATGAGAATGGCTTGCGCACTTTGGGAAACGTCATAATGATCGGTAGACTGATGGCGGCAACCGGGTTTGCCAGCGAGGAGACCTTGCGTCTGGCTATCGACAAAAGCGTTTCTGCCAGACACACCGATCTGATTGAGTTCAACAAGCAGGCGCTGAAGCTGGGTGCTACCTGGCAGCCTGACTCTGAGCAGGGCGCCGAGTCCAAGCCAGGCGCGGGCTCAGCAGACACAGAGTCCGAGATGGCAGGCATCGGAGCAGCAGTGTGATGACAGACAACGTCTCAGAAGATATCGCCCAGGAACTGCGCGAACTCGGTCAGAGAATCGCGGGGCTCCGAGATGCCCTGGGATACACTACCGATGAATTCGCCGACCTGCTGGGAGAAGATAGCGAAACCTATGCTGCCTACGAGCAGACCGGCTTTAATATTCCTGCCAGCCTTTTGATGCACATTGCTAACAAAGCCCAGGTAGATATGGGTGTGCTTTTGACTGGTAAGTCAACACACCTGAACACTTTTCAGGTCGTGCGAGCTGGTGAAGGTCGCAGTGTCGACCGATTTCCTGGCTATCACTTCCAAGATCTAGCCTATGCTTATTCGGGCAAGACCATGCAGCCTTTATTAGTTACCCTTCAGCCATCGGATGAACCGGCTGAGCTGGTCACACACAGTGGCCAGGAATTCAATTATGTCACGGAAGGAACGGTAATCCTGGTGTTCGCCGACCGCGAGATTGAGCTACACGTTGGAGACAGCGTCTATTTCAATCCGGAGTTGCCTCATGGGCAACGCTGCGGTTCGGATGAGCCCGCCACGTTCGTAACAATGATTATGGAGTAACGTAGGCGAACCATAAACACCAGGAGGAACCATGGATCAAATCATAAAGCGTTTCTGTGCTCGTATAGACTTCGAATCATACGAGGACTTCAAAGAGAATTTCGATATCACCACTCCAGCCAACTTCAACTTCGCTTATGACGTTGTTGACGAATGGGCGTGCATCGAGCCGGACAAACAGGCACTGGTATGGTGCGACGACCGCGCGCAAAAGACCTTCACATTCGCAGACATCGCTCGCCTGAGCAACCAGGCCGCAAACCTTTTTTCCGAGCACGGTATCGGCAAAGGCGACATTGTCATGGTTATGCTGCGCCAACGCTGGGAATACTGGATCATCGCCACAGCGCTTTGCAAACTCGGTGCCATTCTCAGTCCGGCAACCATTCAACTGACAGCGAAGGACATCCTTTACCGCCTGCAGTCTTCCGGTGCAAGAGCTCTGGTCGCACTGGACGACGACTACGTTGTCAAACAATGCGAGCTTGCCCTCGAGAGTCCAACCGACATAGTTTACAAGCTACTTGTGGATAAACACACGGATAACCCAAATTGGGATGACTTCAGCACTTTGCTCGCCAGCCAACCGGAGCAGTTCGAGCGCCCTCATGGTGAGGCTGCCAGCCAGAACAGCGACACGATGCTGATCTACTTTACATCTGGTACAACTGGTCTAGCAAAAATGGTGATGCACGATTTCACCCATCCTCTAGGACATATTCTGACAGCCCGCTATTGGCAGCAGGTGCAGGAGAATCAGCTGCACTGTTCGGTTTCGGACAGTGGTTGGGCCAAATTCGGTTGGGGTAAGATCTATGGCCAGTGGATCTGTGGTGCAACAGTGTTTGCCTACGATGCGGAGCGTTTCGACGCCAAAGCACTTCTCCAGCGTATCGAACAGTATCAGCTCACAACATTCTGTGTACCACCGACCATGTATCGAATGATGCTAACCGAAGATGTCAGTGCCTATGACCTCTCAAGTGTTCAGACCTTCACAACAGCAGGTGAACCACTGAATCCAGAAATCAATCTCCAATGGCAAAAGGCTACTGGCAAACTGATTCGTGAAGGCTTCGGCCAAAGCGAAGGCCCTGTGCTTCTAGCTACGTTCAGCTGGCTGACTCCGCGTCCTGGCTCGATGGGAAAACCTTCTCCACTTTTCGATATTGAGCTACTGGATGACAACGGGCAACCAGTCGGGGACGGTATGGATGGCAGCATTTGCATATGTAACCTGGACTTGAGGTTTCCGCCTGGACTGTTTGTCGGTTACTACCAGGACGAAGAGAAGAGCTGCGAGGCAGTGGGAGGCAAATATTATAACCTGCACGATTTGGCTTGGCGCGATGTCGATGGTTACTATACGTTCATCGGCCGGGATGACGATGTTATTAAGAGCTCAGGCTATCGTATTGGTCCATTCGAGGTTGAAAGTGCATTAGCTGAGCATCCAGCTGTATTAGAATCTGCTGTCACTGCTGTTGCTGATGAGATTCGCGGTAGTATCGTTAAAGCAACTATTACCTTGCAGGCTGGCTATGTTGCCTCAGACGAGTTGGCAAAAGAGTTGCAAGAACATGTCAAGCAGGTCACTGCACCATACAAGTATCCTCGCATTGTGGAGTTTGTTGACCAGTTACCCAAAACCGTCAGTGGTAAAGTGAAGCGGGCAGAGATTCGTACGGTTGACGCTGGTGGCGTCTGGGAAGGTGAAGCATCAGTAAGGTAACCGGTACGTCTTCAGGAAGGTTTGGCCATCTGGTTGGTGGGTGAGACAACCTTCTGCATTGGTTCAGTTCAGCTATTAGAACAATTTTGGGTGTTTCTCCAGAATAGTAGAGAATGCATAAAAAATAACTCAAAAATGAGTCGGTTTCTTCTGTACAAAAGCCTGACAGTGGTCGGTGTGTTAGAATTCTGCTCAGGTACTGATACGAGGTGCTTTAATTGAATGGGAACACAGCAGAACCCATGGCTGCTAATTGCCAAGGTTTTGCATCGCGCAGGTGTAAGGCAGGGGTTGCCTGGAAGAAATGAGGGATACGCCAGGTGCCGCTGTCTACATGGCTTGTAGAAAGGAGAACATACAACTTAAACCAATAGAGGTTAGCTACATTGGCCACTGTATGCGAATTGAAGAAGTGGCAACAGCAGGGGAAACTGAGGCATCTGTCTCAGATGCTGAAAGAAGAACAAAGGAGAGGAAACATAATGGCGAAAAGATCGCTGGTAAGGAAAATCCTTACATTTACACTTGCTGTGCTAGTTATGCTACCAGCAGCTGTAATACCGAAAAACGAAGCTTTTGCCGATGAGAGACGTGGTATTTACTACTACAACGATGGGGGCGTGGGTGCCCCACCCAATGATCTTTATTATCAATGGGGTACCTGGGCCAGGGTAAGCGAAAGGGTACCTACTTGGCCAGGTGGCGAAAAGGTTTTCAAGTATTGGGTAGATAGACACCCCGACGGTATGGGATCACGTGGTTACTATAATCCTGGAGACAGTATTTTCATGGATGACCACAGGTATCTTCATCCTGTGTGGGGAGATGCAGCCTCAAAGCAAATCACTATCACCTATCATCCGAATGGCGGCGTCGGTTCGATTGTGACCGAAACCATCAGTAGCGGAACCAACTACACTATCAAAGATCAAGGCTACACCAGAGCAGGTTATACCTTTGATGGTTGGGCTATTGGTACTGATGGCAGTGGGGGAAACTTTGCTGTTGGTGTCACAGTCAGATTTGATACCAATGTTACACTCTATGCCAAGTGGAAGGCTGTTACGACCCCAACTGCAGTTACCTACAATCCCAACGGTGGGAACGGCTCAATTGTCACAGTACCAGTTAATAAGAACTCGAATTACCTGGTAGCAAGTCAAGGCTATACCCGATCAGGTTACACTTTTGATGGTTATAACAGTAACGCTGCTGGTACGGGCACAAACTATTCTGTAGGCCAGTATATATTTGTCACAGAAAGCATCACGCTCTATGCCAAGTGGAAGCAGGATCCGATACAGCAGTACACAGTGACCTACTACCCCAACGGAGGTACAGGTTCGTCGGTATCTGTGAACGTTAATGCAGGCTCTAATCACACGATTGTTAGCCAAGGTTATACCCGGTCCGGCTACAGCTTCGACGGTTATAACAGCAATTCAGCCGGCACAGGTACCAACTATTCGGTTGGCCAGTCAATCACTGTCACTGGAAATGTCACACTTTATGCCAAGTGGAAGCAGGTTCAGTACACAGTGACTTACAATCCGAATGGCGGCACTGGTAACATCAACACTATCAATGTCAATGCTAACACCTACCATACCGTTGTTAGCCAAGGTTACACCAGGCCA
>WQXZ01000019.1 GCA_009781525.1 Coriobacteriia bacterium
CCACCCCCAGCCGCGTTCCGCCCACCCACCCGCTCGCCACCCTGCGCTCGCGGAGCTCGCCTCCACCCCCAGCCGCGTTCCGCCCACTCGCTCGCCACCCTACGCTGCCTGCCAGCAACCCCCACCGCACCCGCGCCTAGCGCGAGATGCCGACAAATCATCCTGTGCTATCATTGAATTTCAAAACAACACGTCAAGGAGGGCGATACATGCCGCTGAAAGATCGTATTCAAGAAGCCGCAGCTTTTATAGCACCTCGAATAGCAGATGCGCCGGACATCGCAATAATCCTGGGCTCTGGACTAGGCGGATTGGCAGAGCTCATCGAAGTCGATACCGCAATAGATTATCAGGTTATCCCGTATTTCAAAGAAAGTGGAGCGCCAGGTCATGAGGGGCGGTTGTTGTTTGGCAAGGTGGCAGGCAAGTCGATTGCCTGCATGCAAGGTCGCTTGCATTACTACGAGGGAAACAGCGCCGAAGACACGGTCTTTCCCCTCCAGGTGCTAAACGCCCTCGGTGCAAAGACCTTGCTGGTGACCAATGCTGCGGGCGGCATCAATACTGAGTTCGAAGTCGGCGACATCATGTTGATCACCGACCACATCAATCTAACCGGCGCAAGCCCCCTGACCATGGGCGATGAGCAGGGACTGTACGACTTCCTGGACATGTCATATGCCTACACTCCCAAGCTGCACGAAACCGTCCGAGCTGTCGCCAAGGCGCAGAACCTGACCTTACGCGAAGGAGTTTACCTGGGCCTGCGCGGTCCGAGCTTTGAGACCCCGGCAGAAATACGGGCTTTCCGCATCTGGGGAGCAGACGCAGTAGGCATGTCGACCATCTTCGAGGTAATAACCGCCAACCAGGTGGGTATGCAGACCATCGGTCTGTCCCTGATTACCAACATGGCCGCCGGAATTCTGGATCAGCCTCTGAGCGGCGAAGAGGTTATGCAAACCGCCGCATTTGCTGCCGAAAAAATGCAGAACCTGGCACTCGGCATTCTGTCGGAGCTTAGAACATGAGCCACAAAGCTTAAAGCCGCATGAACCTGACTGGGCAACTGATAACGCTCGATCGCACTCTTCCGCTGGTTAGAATAGGTGGAGAAGATCGCCGTGCTGAATACGCAGCCAGTTTCTCTCGAGACCAAATACGGGTAACCGTCGGTGATTTCTTACAACTGTCACAGACCGATAGCGATGCTGCGCCTCAGATAGTCGGAGTATTGCCGCGAACCACTTTGCTGGCGCGTCGTATCTGTCGCGAGCACCCCAGTATTGGCTCTGGGGCGTTTGAAGAGCATCTGTTGGCAGCGAATTTCGATCGCGTTTTTGTTGTTTGTGCTTTGGGGCGCAATAGCGTTGATCTCGATTACATCGAGCGGCAACTAGTGGCTGCCTACGAAGGCGGTGGCCAGGTAACGGTGGTTTTGAATAAAACCGATCTAGCCAGGCAGCCAGTAAATGAGCTGGTAGAACAGGTATCCGCGCTTGCCGAGGATCTTCAGGTAGTTGCCTGCTCGGCAGAGACAGGTGAGGGTATCGAAGATCTCAGAGCGTTGTGTCCTCCTGGCTCAATGAATGTTTTCTTCGGTCGCTCCGGTGTGGGTAAGTCTACTCTTATCAATGCCCTGATCGGCAGTGAAGTTCTTGCGACTGGTGCCATCCGTGAGCGGGATCACGCTGGCAGGCACACAACTGTTGCGCGGCAGATGGTGTTTGCTGATGATCGTTCGTATTTCGACACCCCTGGAGTCAGAAGCATCGGAAACTATCTGCATGAGGTTGGGTTGGAAGAGGTGTTCACGGATGTTATTGAGCTTGCTGGTCAGTGTCGCTTTCGCGACTGCAAACATGAAATCGAACCAGGCTGTGCAGTACGGCAGGCTATTGAAAAGGAGACCTTGACTGAGCGCAGACTGCAGTCGTATCAGGCGTTGGCAGCTGAGGTGACAGGCGACGATCAGTTGCCATAGATGGGGTCAGCCTGCGTCCTGCTGGGCGGGGGCGGTCACGACGCGGGTGGCACACGGGGTGGCCTGCGGTGCTGCGACCTGCAGCATAAACGACAATGCATTGAAAGGAGCCTGACTTGGCACTTAGAGACACTATACTACCTAGCTACTCAACCGACACATATGATGTCTACGAGCTTGACCAGCAACTGCTTCTGGTTGCCCATGATCGCCTATACATCAACGAACAAAAGATATCCGACCAGATAGAGAACAAAGGTCGCGCCGTGATGCATTTGGCGGTCTATTGGTACGAGCTGTTCGAGGCTATTATCGACACCAACTTCGTCTCAGCTGATGTCGCAGATCTACCCAAAGCCTTCGAACCTTACGCTGACGAACTGCACAATCGCTTCATGCTGACAGCCAAGGTTGATGAGTACCCGATCAGGGCTCAGGTTTTGGGCTACCTGACAGACCAGGTAATTGACGAGTATCAAAGCACCAGTACTGTCGGAGGTGTCGATACAGAGCCAGGCTTAGTGCTGAACAGCAAGCTTGAACAGGTAATCTTTATTCCTTACCTGCTGACCGAAGGCAGCAGCACCGGTGAGCAGATAGACCTGTTCAAAACAATAGAGCTATTCGAAGCCAGAGACGCTATGGTGCTCTGCTCAAACGCCCTGGAGCTTTACGAGATAATCCATAGTCTAGCTTTATCTTTGGGCGTGGTATTCGTAGACATTAATCTGCGTTTTGGATCTGTTGACAACCGAGTAGTGCTGGCATCAGTACCCACAGCAGACAACTCGCTACTGTGGCAATCAGAAGTCCTACAGGCAGACCAGAAACCAACACTTTATCTCCAGGAAGTCTATGACTGGCTAGCCTCAGACAATAATCAAACCACACAGAAGCAGTTGCTGCCAGCAGCGCTCAGTGACCTGACTTCCAAGCGCCTGATAGAGCTTAGCGAGACGATTACAAGAGAAAGCCTGGCTGACTGAAAGTAAAGCTGAGCTTAAATAAAGGGTGGGCTAACTGCCTAAGCTATCAACATCGCCCATTATTATTTGCATTGGCATTAAAATCACGTCTTGGCATCTTTGAACAATTTGCTATAGTACGAAGGTAACCAATCAAGGAGAACTTCGATGGCACAGCGAAATCCATTAAATGAACGTAACCTCGGTGGTGGCCCTGCTGGCCAGACCCGAAGATCAGCTTCTTCAGTAAAGCCGGTTTCTGCAGCAGCTGCATCGGTACAGGAAGCCAGAAAACCAGAGACATCAAAAGAGCGCAAAGCTGCTGAGCAAGCCAGAAAAGATAAGATGGCGAAGAAGGCAGCCGAGCGCCAGCGTAAAGCGGTAAGAAACAGGCAGCTAGAAAGAACCGCCCAGGCAAAAAGCAGAATCGCTCGCGGCGAGATGACAGCCGAAGAAGCCGAAGCCGAAGCAGCTCTTCCCGAATCAGATGAAGAAGTACAGGCCACTACTTTACTACCTAGAGTCAGGGCTGAAAGAGCAACCGTTACTCCACTTACAGAAAACCCACAATTCATCAAATGGCGTCGCTTGAACTGGGTCTGCATGGGTGCAGCAATCGGCTTCATTGCCATGTCGCTACTCAGTATGTACATGTCTGACACAGGCAATGTCAACATGGTATTCGTAGTACCTTCCTACATATTCCTGCTTGCTGTAATAGCAATAGATTTAATCAAGCTACGTCCGATGACCAGAACATATCGTGAGCAAGTGAATAATCAGAAAAACAGACTCTCGCCAAAACAGCAAAAACATGCTGCAGCAGAGAAGAATCAAGCAGAGCAGGCTGCCAAGCAAAAGATGGCAGAAAAAGCAGCTCGTAGACGTGGCAACAAATCGCAAGAACTTAGCGAAGACGTAGATTTATAAGGCTTGCATTCAAGCAACAGATTTAGAGGGCAGACAGGGTCGCTCATGTTATTCATGTGATTGACCAAACCAACAACAAAGGAGAAGTAATGAAGCGTTTCAACATCTATGTGACCAGTAAGCCAGTGATTTATGATCCAGCAGGCAAGGCAGCTGAGAATGCTTTGGCTAGAATGAACTTCGAAGGAGTCGAAAGACTTCGCATCGGTAAGTTCATCGAAATGGAGTGTGCGGATGAAGTCAGCCTGGCTGATGTTGAGGCAATGTGTGATCGCCTGTTGGCCAATCCGGTAATCGAAGACTACCGGATCGAAGAACAATAAGGCTGGGGTGTGATAGCAGTGAGCGATTTTCGTTTCGGAGTCATAATATTTCCAGGTACCAGCTGCGGCCAGGATGTGGTTCACGCCATCAGACACCTTGGCTTTGATGCTGACTATGTCTGGCATGCAGACAGCTCTCTCGATGGCTTTGACGCAGTAGTCATTCCCAGCGGAGCATCCTACGGCAACTACCTGCGCAGCGGAGCAATAGCCAGCCATTCGCCGATCATGGAAGCTGTCAAAGACTATGCCGAACTGGGCAAACCCGTACTGGGCATTAGCAACGGATTTCAGATTCTGACCGAAGCAGGGCTTTTACCAGGCGAGATGCTGCAGAACAAAAGTGTCAAATACGTCAGTAAGAGCGTTCAGATATCTGTACAGAATAACTCGTGTCAGTGGTTGGATATTGCGCCAGGTACAGAGCTGACACTACCGATCAGCCACGGATTCGGCAGCTTCTACGTCGACCAGGACACCCTTAAAGAAATGGAAGCAAATGGGCAGATCGTTTTGTGCTACGCGCAATGCGACTGCGCTGCAGCAGATCAAGAAGATGCTTCATGCAGCCTGGATAGCATTGCAGCTGTCAGCAACAGGCAAGGAAACGTCTTGGGTATGATGCCATATCCAGAGCGGGTAACCGATGGTATCGCTGGAACAGATGGCGGCGCATTCTTCAGTGCAATAGTCAAACATATAAAGGAAGTAGCATGAACAATACAGTGATGATTCCCCCAGCAGTATCAGAAAGCATCCACACCCTGGATAGCGAGATAGCTCCGCCATTAGCCGTCGAGCTGGGTCTGACACTTGATGAGTATGCTGAGATTGAAAAGATTCAAGGTCGTGTACCTTCACTGACTGAGCTATATATCTACTCGCTGATGTGGAGCGAGCACTGTGGATACAAACACTCTCGCGGTCAGCTGAAAAAGTTTCCGACAACGGGAGCTCATGTACTCCAAGGCCCCGGTGAGAATGCTGGCGTTATCAGTGTTGGTGACGGCTGGGCTGTCGCCTTTAAGATGGAGTCGCATAACCACCCCTCAGCAATCGAACCGTTCGAAGGAGCAGCCACCGGTGTTGGTGGTTGTGTCAGAGACATCTTTACCATGGGAGCAAGACCGATCGCCTCACTGAACTCGATGCGGTTCGGTACCTTGGACAAACCGCGCCAGCGCTATCTGCTTGAGGGAGCAGTTGCCGGTATCAGCTACTACGGCAACTCAATCGGCGTTCCCAGCGTTGGAGGCGAGGTCTTTTTTGAGGAGACATACGACGGAAACTGCCTGATCAATGCGATGGCTGTAGGCTTGATGCGTGAAGACCAACTGACCCGCGCAGTTGGCTCTGGTCCAGGAAACCTTGCGGTAGTCCTGGGTTCGACAACCGGCAGAGACGGTATCGGTGGCGCTTCGATTCTTGCCAGTCAAGAGTTTGCTGAAGCAGCAGAAGACCAGCGCCCAGCTGTACAGGTCGGCGATCCGTTCATGGAAAAACTGCTCATCGAAGCCTGCCTTGAGCTGCTCGACGCCAAGTTATTGGTTGCTATGAGCGACCTTGGTGCGGCAGGTGTCAGCTGCGCAGCTTCTGAGATGGCAAGCCGTGGTGGAGTAGGAATCGATATCGACGTACGCAAGGTTCCGCGCCGTGAATCCGGAATGCAGCCCTTTGAGGTAATGGTTTCTGAGTCGCAGGAGCGCATGCTGGCAATCGTTACTCCAGAGAACTGGCCTCAAGTCAAAGAGATCTGCGATCGCTGGGGCGTACCAGCTACCGTATGCGGTGAGATCACCGACACCGGTCGTTTCGTAGTACGTGACACCGAGCTCTCGGATGATCCAATCCAGCAGATCGTGGCCGATATGCCAGCTGAGATGCTGGCAAACTCCGCTCCTCTCTATGACCCTCCGGCATCCAGGCCGGCATACATGGATGAGCTGGCAGCTTTTGATATCTACTCTGTCGAGCACCCTGAAGGGGTGGATGCCGTTTCTGATGTTTTCCTAAAACTGCTTGGCAGCCCCAATATCGCTTCCAGGGCATGGATCTACCAGCAGTTCGACCAACAAACCCGTAATAACACCGTGGTTCTGCCTGGCGCAGACGCTGCAGTGGTTCGCCTTGGTGATACCGGTCACGGCGAGCTGAGCAATCGCGGAATCGCCATGACAACCGACTGCAATGGTCGCTACTGCTATCTTGACCCCTATCTGGGAGCTCAGATCGCTTTTGCTGAAGCAGCCAGAAACCTGGCCTGTGTTGGCGCTGAGCCAGCCGCGATTACCGACTGCCTGAACTTCGGAAGCCCGGAGAAGCCAGAAGTCTACTACACCTTTATCAGATCGATCGATGGCCTGGCTGATATCTGCCGCGACTTTGGAGTACCGGTTGTCAGTGGTAACGTCAGCTTCTACAACGAGAGCCAGGGTAGCGCCATTTATCCCACTCCGACCATCGGTATGGTTGGTCTGGTCGAAGACATCAACGTCATCTGCACACCAGGTTTCAAGGCAGCAGGTGACGCGATTATTCTGATCGGCGAGACGGCTGATGAACTGGGTGGAAGCGAATACCTGAAGGTAACCCACGATCTGGTCGCAGGCGCACTGCCCAGGCTGGATCTTGATCTGGAGAAGGACGTGCAGCAAGCCTGCCGCCAGGCAGTAAGACGGGGTCTGCTGCAAAGTGCCCATGACCTTTCTGAGGGCGGCTTGGCAATAGCAATAGCCGAAAGCGCGATAGCTGGTAAACTTGGGGCGAATATCGTCATAGATGACGACCTACCGATTGTCGCCAGCCTGTTTGCTGAGAGCCAGAGCCGCATTCTGGTCAGCGTCAGTGAGGCAAAGGTAGAGCAGTTCATCGACCTGCTTGCCGAGCTGAATGTACCATATAGCCTGCTTGGTGAAGTAGGATCAGAAAAGCTGACTATCAGCAATGCTGATGGTGCGATTCTGGAGGCTGACCTTGACATAATCACTGATGTCTTTGATGGCTCTCTTGAACGGTTAGTCACTTCTACTGAAGGCTTTTAGGCGTTTTGTTATACTTGAAACGCGTGGTGATAGTCGGACTGGGTGATAAATCAAGGAGAGGTTGATGCAAGGAGTATTGCTGACGTTATACCAGCTTGCAGGTAGTTTATTGATTCTGCTAAGCCAACCTTGGTATGAGCGAAAGATCAAGGTCTTCGGAATAGTCGAAGTGTCTATGTCATTTGTCGTAGCATTGGGCTTGTTGATGGTAATAGCGGTTGTAGTGCTGATAGGCAAAGGCTTTATCCAAGAAGTCAAGCGCAAGAAATAAAAGCCTTAAGCCAAGCAGAGAAGGTATATCGAACATAGTCAATCATACTACCAGGGGCTCTCGCTCAACTGATTCGAGAGCCCTTATAGTTTGAACAGTGATCTCTATCGAAAAGATTATGAAAGTACAGGAGCATGGCTGATAACAATACGGATGACACGCTAGAAAAGACAACAGAAGACAGGCTTTCTCTCACCAGCGAGGATGCTCCTGCCACCGAAACCAGCGGTGGATCGCGCTTCAAACAAAAAGAAAAGAAGCGGCGCACTGACGTGCTGCTCTATGTCGGCGTGGCGCTGATCACGGTTGCAGTCGCGATTGCCGGATTCTTAATCTGGCGCTATGTTCAAGCGAACGCAACATACGTAACCATTGAAAGAGAGTCCGGATTTGACCGCGAAGCCATTGACTCATCAATCAGTCCCGAAGAGATCGGTATGGAAATCGACTGGGATGCACTGCACGAGATCAATACAGAGATCGTCGGCTGGCTATACGTGCCAAACACCAACCTGAGCTATCCGATAGTACACGGATCAGACAACAGCTACTATCTGAACCATACTGCTGATAGAACAGTGAATGCTTCCGGTGCGATTTTTCTGGACTATGAGAATTCGTCAAAGTTCAGAGACAGCAGCACTTTCATCTACGGCCATAACATGCTAGGCAACGCTATGTTCTCCGAGATGACCGGATACATCGACGAGTCATTCCTTCGCGCTCACCCACGCATTCTGATTTTCACACCAACCGAGACCTTTGACCTGACCGTCATCGGAGCAATCAAATGCAAGGGGACAGACCCTGTCCGCAGACTTTCTTTCTACGACAACCAGGATTTCAAAGGATACCTTGATCTTCTAGCTGGTTATCTAGTCAGCGGCGACTACCAGGAACTTACCAATGTGGATAATATCTACGCCTTCTCAACCTGTGAACTCTTTGACCTTTCATCTCGAATCATCGTTTTAGCGACCGATACGAATCGAGCAACCGAAGGTGAAGCTGCTGCCTGTGTAAAGCACCAGGCAGCAGAAGCAGGGTATCAGCAGGAGAGAGCTTATTGCACCTTACAAACTGGCATATATCTGGCACCACGAAAGGAGAACAATGCCAAGCCGTTCTGATTGTGGTTCTAGCGGTGCTCTACCAAAGACCCAGGATGTCAGCTTAGCTGACAAGATGAAAGACGAGTGTGGTGTCTTCGGCATCTATGCGCCGGGGGAGGATACAGCCAGGCTAACTTACTTCGGTTTACATGCTTTACAGCATCGCGGGCAAGAATCTGCTGGCATCGCTGTAGGTGACGGCAGGTCGGTTCTTGTCTATAAGGATAAAGGGCTGGTAACGCAGGTTTTCAGTGAGTCCTCACTGGCAACGCTGGAGGGGCATGTGGCTATCGGCCATTGTCGCTATTCAACCAGCGGCGGCTCTGGCACATGGGAGTCAGCCCAGCCGCACTTATCCACAATAGGTGATTCCATTATCGCTTTAGCTCATAACGGCAATATCGTTAACACAAACGCTTTGCGCAACAAACTGCTTGACCTGGGGGTTTCGTTCAGGTCGGCGACCGACAGTGAGGTTGCCAGCAAGCTGATCGCTTACTTTACTCAGCAGACGCAGCATATGCGTGAGGGTATTCGTCAGACAATGGAGCTGATGGAAGGCGCCTATGCCATGGTGCTGATAACTGCCGATGCGCTTTATGCTTTTCGGGATCCAAACGGCATCAGGCCACTTTGCCTGGGGCAACTGCCTGATGACAAGGGTTGGGTTGTTTCGTCTGAGACCTGTGGGCTTGACATCATCGGTGCTGAATTCGTCAGAGATATCGAACCGGGTGAAGTGGTCCGCATCAATGAACAGGGGGTCGTGTCCGAGCAGGCAGTACCAGCTCGAAACAGGTCACTCTGCGTTTTCGAACTGGTCTACCTGGCTCGTCCTGATTCGTACATGGATGGTCTGTCTGTGTTCGAATCGCGTAGGGCGATGGGAGCGGCGCTGGCAATGGAGGCACCGATTGAGGCTGATTATGTAATCGGGGTACCTGATAGCGGAGTGCCTGCAGCAATCGGTTATGCCATTGCCTCACAGATCCCATATCTCGAAGGCATAGTTAAGAACCGCTATGTCGGTCGAACCTTCATTCAGCCGACCCAGTCGCTGCGTGAGAGAGGTGTACGGCTGAAGCTGAACCCACTGACTGCAGTGATCAAAGGCAAGCGGCTTGTGGTTGTTGACGACTCGATAGTACGAGGCACTACTTCGCAGCAATTAGTAAAGATGCTTTATGATGCAGGTGTTGCAGAGGTACATTTTCGGGTAGTGTCTCCTCCGGTAGTATGGCCTTGTTTCTATGGCATTGATACACAATCGCAGCAACAGTTGATTGCTTCATATCTTGAGTTAGAAGATATTCGTAAGCATATCGGCGCTGATACACTGGCATATCTGAGTGCAGAAGGATTAAACTCGGCTTGTATCACCAAGTGTCCAGGTCTGTGTACGGCTTGCTTCAGCGGACGGTATCCTGTCAGACCCAGGGAACAGCTATATTCAGAGATCTTCAGTCCTGGCTTCACGCCGGTTTTCGAGGATGCAGATGAGGAGATACAACCTAATTTGTTCGATCTACTGATTCCGAAATAAGCAGAGAGGAAGACTTAATGGCTCAGATCAGCTATAAAGATGCCGGGGTTGACACAGCAGCTGGCGCAAGAGCTGTCGGGAAGATACGTTCAGCAGTACAAAGCACCTATACCGCTGATGTAATAGGAGACATCGGTGGCTTTGGCGGCTTATTCTCTGCTGCTTCGATCAAGAATATGGAAGACCCGGTATTGGTGTCTGCTACTGATGGAGTTGGAACCAAACTGGAACTGGCAAAACGGACAGGAGACTATTCGACAGTCGGCATCGACCTAGTGGCGATGTGTGTCAATGACCTGGTTGTCACCGGCGCCAAGCCACTGTTCTTTTTGGACTACCTGGCGGTCGGAAAGCTCGATGAAGATTTTGCTGCGGAGGTAGTCGGCGGTGTCGCCGAAGGGTGCAGGCAAGCTGGTTGCGCCTTGATCGGTGGCGAGATGGCAGAGCATCCTGGTGTCATGCAAGCTGGAGACTATGACCTGGCCGGTTTCGCAGTTGGTGTCGTAGAAAGAGCCGGGATCTTATCCCCAGACAGAGTCAGGGCGGGGGATCAGATTATCGGTCTGGCATCGACCGGCTTGCATTCGAACGGATTCTCTTTGGTGCGCAAGGCTTTCACTGACAGGCTCTCGGACATGGAGTTGGCAGAGACGATATTGGCTGACGGCAGGTCGTTGGGGCAGGCTGTCATGGCGCCAACGCAGATCTATGTCGAGATGTTGTTGGCAGCCTATCAGGCGTTTCAGGATGAAATCAGAGCTGCTGCCAACATTACGGGTGGTGGAATCACCGAGAACCTGGACAGAGCCTTGCCTGTCGGCTGCGATGCCTGGGTAGACCTTACCGCATGGCCTGTTCCGGAGGTCATCAGCATGGTCATTGACGCGGCTTCGCTAAGTCAGGCGGAAGCGCTGAAGACATTTAACATGGGTATCGGGATGGCGGTGATTGTTGCTCCGGAGATACTGGAGCAAGCGCTGCAGCATTTCTCGAAATACACGCAAGCCTATCATATCGGGGAGTGCAGGCAGGCGCAGTCTACAGAGCAATCAAGGCAGATCATTTATTAGAATGGGGAGGTAGAATGACTCGGTTTGGTGTGCTGATCTCGGGGTCTGGCACGAATCTTCAAGCAGTTATCAATGCAATCGACACGGGGCTTTTTGAGGCAGAGATACCGATTGTGATCTCATCGCGGCAAGATGCCTATGGCCTGGTCAGGGCTGAGAAAGCGGGTATTCCGACTCTGGCTCTTACACCTGATACGTATTCGAATCCATGGACAGCTGATGATCTGATAGTGAAAACGTTGACCAAAGCCAATGTTGACTATGTGATTTTGGCTGGTTATATGCGAAAGGCATTGCCACCTATACTGAGCACGTTCGAAAACCGCGTGATCAATCTGCATCCTTCGTTGTTACCAGCTTTTCCGGGAGCCAATGGAGTCAGAGATGCTCTTGAGTATGGAGTAAAGGTAACCGGTGTGACAGTTCACTTTGCCGTTGAGCAATATGATGTGGGACCGATTATCGCTCAGCAGGCAGTCACGATCTTCGAAGACGATACTTTGGAAAGTTTGACAAACCGTATCCATGAAGTTGAGCACGAGTTATTGCCGCATGTTCTAAAATTGTTTACCGAGCAGAGAGTTCATCTGGATAAGAACGGTATTGTTAGAATCCTGTAGCCAGGGTTTTAGTGCCGAGTCCAGTCTAGTCTAGCTAAAGCGAGCTACTGATGGCAGAGCACAACGATCGCAACGAAGAGAACCAGGCTGATGACTCCAGCAAGAGGCTACTGGGTAAGTATTCTGCCGATGCGGTCAAGTTTGCTGGTTTTATCGCGTTTTTGGCTCTGACTACTCTGATCGGCTGGTATTTAGTTCGCTTTTTCGGTGCGCTGGAAGACAGTGACAATGTCATTACGTCTCTGACTTTGGCAATACGCGATGCGGGAGCAATGGGTGTACTGGTTTGTCTTGGGCTGCAGTTTCTTCAGATTGTTATCGCTATTATTCCTGGAGAGTTGGTGCAAGCTGCGATCGGGCTGGTCTACGGAACGCTCATCGGTGGGCTGATTACTCTTGCTGGAGCGCTGGTCTCGTCGATTTTCGTCTTTTATCTGGTTCGTTGGCTTGGGGCACCATTTGTGCAGAGCATGCTTGGTAAGGAAGGCAGTAAACGCTCAGAAACCATCCAGCGTTTTCTCTCAGACCACAAGAAGTTGAATGCCACAGTGTTTATTCTCTACCTGATCCCCGGTATGCCAAAGGATCTGTTCACATACATTGTTCCTCTGACTCCGATGCGGGCAGAGGAATTCTTTGTGTTGTCAACCATCGCACGAGCGCCGGCGATTTTTGCGACAACCTTCGTAGTTGCTGCTTTCAGAAATGGCGACTATATAGCTTGTGCTATCGTGGCTGTGATTTTCGGTGGCATGGGTATTATCGGTATCCTATTTAACATGAAGATCATCGAGCTGGTTGATAAGGTAGTCGATCGGTTTCATCAGCACCAAGAAGAGCGAAAGAGCGGCAAGGGATAACAAAGCCACCAGGTTTGCTGTTTGAGCCAAGTGCTCTTTCGGAAGAAAACCAGATAATGAGGTGTCCATGTCATTAAGTATTGGGATCGTTGGACTTCCGAATGTCGGAAAGTCTACCCTTTTTTCTGCCCTGACTCAGAAGGGTGGAGTAGCAACCAAATATCCTTTCTCAAGCGTTGAAGCCAATGTGGCAATGATTGAAGTGCCAGACGATCGTCTGATGCAACTGGCAGATATCACTCATCCGGGCAAGATTGTTCCAGCGACAGTAGAGTTCGTTGACATAGCGGGGCTGGCAAGAGGGTCAAGTCTTGGCGAGGGGCTAGGTAACCAGTTTTTGGCGCGGATTCGTCAAACCGATGCGTTAGTTGAGGTATTGCGCTATTTCGCTGATAGCGAAGTCGTTCATGTTGAAGAGACCTTAGATCCTGCTCGCGACAACGAAACATTGACGACAGAGCTGGTATTAGCTGACCTTGGAACCATTGAGCGAGCCTTGCCCCGGTTAGAGAAGGAAGCGAAGAAGCACAAATCCGAAGCACTGAAATTCGATTTGGTTGTCAGGCTTCAGCAGTGGATGAATGATGGCAGGCCAGCACGGGAATTCGATTTCAGCGACGAAGAACGCCACTTGATATATGACCTGCACTTACTAACCATGAAGCCGGTTCTACTGGTAGCCAACGTTGACGAGGATAAAGCCACCCTGGTACCTGAACCGATCAATGGTGTGACACCTTTGGTTATCGCTGCAAGAGCTGAAAGCGATATTGCCCAAATGGATGACGAAGAAGCTGCAGAGTTCTTTGCTCTGCTTGGTATTGCGGAGTCTGGTCTGATTCGACTGACGCAGGCAGCCTACCAGTTGCTGGGTTTGCAAAGCTTTTTTACTGCAGGTGATCAGGAGGTCAGAGCCTGGACTATTCCAATCGGTGCTAAAGCTCCGCAGGCAGCCGGTGTGATACACAGTGACTTTGAGCGAGGCTTCATCAAGGCAGAGACCGCTAGTTTTGCAGACTTCATTGCCTATCAGGGTGAGCCTGGGCTGAAAGCAGCAGGAAAGCTGCGCCAGGAAGGCAAGGAATATATTGTTTCTGAAGGTGACGTGATTCATTTTAAGTTCAATGTATAAGCTGGGATGACGTTAATCCGCACCAGCTTACACTCACTAGCCAGCACCCCTAACACGCGTTCTTATCCACAGTCTGTCAGACTCAATTCTGCACGGTAGCTTGCCTTTCTATATAATCGACTCAATCGCAAGTTATTAGAAAGGATGCGGCAATGCAATATAGAATCATTGGTGAACCAATGCCGGTTGTCGAGTGCTTACTGGCAAATGGTGAAACCATGAAGACCGAAGCTGGCTCGATGGTCTGGATGAGTCCCAACATGCAAATGGCAACAACATCAGACGGTGGTGTAGGTAAAGCATTAGGGCGTATGGTTAGTGGTGAATCACTTTTTCTAAACACTTATACCGCGCAAGGTGGCAATGGAACCATTGCTTTTGGGTCAAGCTTTACCGGTGGGATCAGAGCAGTTCAGATTACCCCTGATCGCCCCCTGATTGCGCAGAAAGCAGCTTTCCTGGCAGCTGAGATGGGCGTCGAAATCAGTATTCACTGGCAAAAGAAACTTGGCACTGCGCTTTTCGGCGGTGAAGGTTTCATTATGCAGCAGTTCAGCGGCTTTGGCATGGTCTTTATCGAGATCGACGGTAGTGCTGTTGAGCGTGACCTTGCTCCAGGCGAGCAGATTGTCATCAACACCGGCAACCTGGTTACCATGGATGCAAGCTGCACAATGGATATTGTTCAGGTTCCGGGTCTGAAGAATAAGCTTCTTGGAGGCGAAGGTTTCTTTAATACTGTTGTTACTGGGCCTGGTCACGTTATTCTGCAGACCATCAATATCAGCAGTATGGCTTCAGCCCTCAGCCCGTATCTGATGTCTGGCAAGTAAGTGAATAAGCGTTTAGCCTACTGCTAACCTGCATCCTCACTCCAGGTGCCAAGCGGGCAATTCTGCGAATAGAAACCGCGCGCGACCAGCCAGGTCAGTATGCGTAGAAACTGACTTATACCCGGCTGCTTTTGCTAACTGAGCCGCCTCTGAGACTCGATTCTCATGCAACTCAACAAGCAATTTGCCGCCGGGTTTGAGCAGTTGAGTAGCCTGATCGAGCAACCGCTTAAACAGATCCAGCCCGTCTACTCCGCCATCCAAAGCTGACCGTGGCTCGTATCTCTTCACCTCATCGGGCAAACTCTCAAGCTCTACGCTCGGTATGTAAGGTGGATTAGAGACAACCACATCAAAACTGCCAGGCATATCCGCTCGATCAAGCAGAGAAGTTGCAAGGTCGTCTTGGATGACCTCCAGCCGACTCAATACAGCAACCCCCAAGCGCTCAGCATTCTCCATAGCCAACCGAATCGCATCTTCGCTGATGTCAGTCGCCACAACAAAGCATTCTGGCAGCTCATGCAGCAGCGCCAAAGCGATCGCGCCAGTACCGGTGCCGACATCCAAAACCCGCTTAGGTGAAGAAGCTTTCGCCAGGTCAACCAGCAGCTCTGTCTCAACCCGAGGAATCAACACCCCTGGACGCACCATCATCTGCAGATATCGGAATGCGGCATGACCGACAATGTACTGCAAAGGCTCATGCTGCAGCCGACGCGTGATAGCCTCTCTTAAAACTACGCGCTGATCATCAGTCAGCGGTTGATCAAAATTCATATATAGTTCGATTCGCTCCAACCCAGTGGCATGCGCCAAAAGCCACTGCGCACTCAAGCGCGGGTTTTCTTCCTGGTTTTGCCTCAGTCTCTGCTCAGTCCACTCAAGGCAGGTACGAATCGTCCAGCTATTCTCATTCACTTATGGACTGTTCCAAACGCCTGGCTCTATCAGCAGCAATCAGGGCAATAGTCAGCTCATCCAAGCCTGATCCACCTGCCCCCAGGAGCACGCCGTTATAGGTGCCGTTATAACCGATGCGATGATCGGTGACACGATCCTGCGGACCGTTATAGGTTCGGATCTTCTCGCTGCGATCACCACTGCCGATCTGCGAGCGCCTTTGGTCGCCGAGCTCTGCCATCTGCTCCGCCAGCATCTGGTCATACAGCCTTGCTCTGAGAACATTCAAAGCAGCTTCCCGATTTTGAATCTGAGACTTCTGATCCTGCGACTGAACAACCAACCCAGTCGGTAGATGGGTTATCCGCACGGCAGAATCAGTCGTATTCACACTCTGCCCACCAGGACCGCTGGACCGATAGACATCGATTCGCAGATCGTTCTGGTTAATCTCGACCTCAAGCTCATCAGCCTCCGGTAGCACTGCAACAGTCGCCGTCGAAGTGTGAATCCGCCCCTGACTCTCGGTCTTTGGAACACGCTGAATGCGATGTACACCACTCTCGAACTTCATTACAGAGTAAACCTTGTTTCCCTTGACCTTAAACTCAATGCGCGAATAGCCTCCAGCCTCCGAAGCATTGGAGTCAAGCTGCTCAACCTGCCACCCCTTGCTGTCCGCCAGCCGCAGATACATCCGGTACAGATCACCAGCAAAAATCGCCGCCTCATCACCGCCAGCACCAGCTCTTATCTCCACAATGATGTCCTTCTCATCATTTGGATCCCCTGGCACTAACATCAGCTTTATCTCGTCTTCCAACGCACCCAGACGCTGCGTTCCTTCAGCAATCTCAGCCTGCGCGAACTCTTTCGTTTGCGCATCCGACTCTGCCAGCAGCTCTCTTGCCGCAGCAATGTCATCATGCGTACCGACATAGGCAACAGCCATCTTGACCAAATCAGCTTGCGCAGAGTGCTCCCTGGCAAGCCTTGTGTACTCTTTCTGATCCGCTAATACAGCAGGATCAGACAGTCTGGCTTCAAGATCACGGTATCCAGCAATAATTTGTTTTAGTTTCTCATACATGCCGAGTATTCTAGCTGTTTTCTCCGACCTGGATAAGCACAAACTGTGGATAAAACCTCGCTTAAAAAAACCTGTAGGGCAACGACTGCTTAAGCTCGATATATATGAAGAGAGCACCAGGTGAGTGCTCACCTGGTGCTCGGAGAAGCAGTGAGTTCCTTGTAAGGGTTTAAGCTTCTCCCTCGACAGGCTCATAAGACTCAATGCTTGCTGGCTTATCGTAGCAGCTGAAGTGCTCTTCAACCTGCTCAGGATTCTTAACCTTGGTAAGCATGCTGACCAGTGGAACAATAACCAAACCAGC
>WQXZ01000020.1 GCA_009781525.1 Coriobacteriia bacterium
ACAGCAATACTGCCAAGTCAGTTTGATTACATGATGGGCGTGACAGCCTTGTCAAACACTGGCGGCTCTGACATCACCGACCAGGTCGTGCACTCGGGTACGGTAAACACTGCTCGCAAGGGGCTTTATACCGTAACCTACCAGGTCGAGAACTCAGCAGGCAACATCACCACAGTACATAGAGTAGTGGTGGTAAACGATGGTAGCTATATAGTCGTACCTGAGACCTCAACTGATCCAGCCTACATTCTGCACGCGCAGAGCTTTATAAAACGGCTGGCTCAGGCAAATGCTTCTACCATTCTTGATGACAGCAGAGCTCAGGCCTGGATTGTCAACCCATCAGCCACCAATGGCCGCATCGCAGTAGCCTCCGAGGTAGTCTCAAACAGCGGCTATATGGCAGGCTGTGCCGTTGGCATATACGACATCACTATCGGTATTGAGGGAACAGGTGTTACCCAGAATATCAAGGCAGTTGTCGTGAACAAGAATACTCTTGTAGACAGCGAAGACCCTGACACTGCAACCCGCTATACCATTGGCGCAAACAATATCACCATCAGAACATCCCAGGTAGACGCTCTGGCAGGCATGGGTGATGCGGCAAAAGCAGCCTTAATCGAAACCTGTGCCGCTGAAGCCTGGAAGCTGACTGACACTGTAACACCCGTAGACGTTGTTGTAACAGCAAATGGTATTACCGCTGGCGCAACAACTGGCGACAGTTTTGAGGTCACCTTTGCTATCAAGGATGTTCCAACGGTGACACTGACTGTGACATGCTATGTCTATGGCACAGAGCCGACTATCGCCTTTACCGAACGGCCACTGGTCTTTGAGCAGACGCTGACATCAACGCCGATCACGGTCGACGAGCTTAAAAGTCAGATGACTGTCTGGGATGAAGAAGACGGTGATCTTATCCACAGAACGACCTATACGATTGCTGGTGGAATCACATCACTGAACAGGCGAAACGTTGGGGTCTGGCGGGTGACTTATTCCGTCACTGATAGTGACGGTAATACGGTTTCGGCGACTCGTGCGGTGGTGGTGACCGATGGTCGTTATATCATCGATGAAGGTGATGGCGTTGGTGGCATTATTATCGGGGCGCGTGATTTTGTTATTCAGCGTAGCGTGGTTGATGGCAGCGAAGGGCAGGCCAGGAGCTATTCGTACGCTGAGGCATATGACATTGACGGCAACCCGCTGAGTGGATTGACTTGGACTGGGCAGCCGGCTGGCTATGTCAGCAACGCTGTTCAGGGTAGTTATCCGATTACCTGGCAGGTGCCTGGACATGCTGTTACCAAGACTGTCAACGCCAACGTTACCGATGCTGACGTGATTGATCCTGGTACAAAAGATTCAAATTATGCACTTGTGGCTTCGAACTTTCACGTGAACCTGCTGGATGCTGCCGCCATTGTTGCTGGAGCTCCGAGCAGCTATATCGAATCTGCCGGTGTTACGGTATTCAAGTTGGTGCCGAGTGCGATTGATAGAAGTCCGGTGCTCACCAACAGCGCTGGATTCAGGGCGGAGCTTGGCAGCTACAGTCCGATTGTCTTTGCGATTAACGGAATCGCGCAGTCGGACATGAGTGTCAGTGTGACTGGTACCGTTTCGCAGGGTCAGATGCCCTGGTTTGTCTACACGACTCCCCTGGAGGTCTGGGTCGGCCCGCTCTCTTTGCAACCGGCGGGTTCGATTCTGGCTGACGAATATGCAGACCTTTACCAGGTTGCAGCCTTTGATATCGAGGATGGCGAGGCTGGCACTTCTCTGCTTGATGGCTCGATGATTACCGTCACCTACCTGGAGCCAGGTGGTGTTGACACCACCCAGGTCGGTCGCTACAGGCTGCAATTCAGCGTCACTGACTCTGATAACAACACTGCGACGGTCAGTCGAGTGGTTGTGGTAAACGATGGACGCTACATCGTAGGGGAGAGTCGCATACTGACAGCCAGGTCGTTTGTTACCCTCCTGGCTGATGTAGCCAGCAGTGCTACAGCCAGGAATGCCGAGATACTCTCCAAGTCTGCCGCGGCTCTTTACAATGGCGAAAGTGGTGATTCGATATCCTCAACGGAAATATCCGTTTTCGATAATGGTGGGTATTCAGCCGCAGTCGATATCTATGACATAGTCATCCATGGTGTCGATACGCCGAGCTCCTACATCAGCCGGAGTATCCAGGCTGAGGTCGTGGATGCTGATATTTTGGAGAGCCTGCCGGTCAGTGAGACTGAGGACACATACTATGTCTTCGGCAATAACATTGTGCTGCGCCCGTCGGAAGCCGAATTAATAATCGGGGCAGCAGACCCCGATACTGCACTGCTGCTGGCTTTGGGTGCTGGTGCCCGTAGGTCACTGCCTGACGGCAGCCTGCTGGCGCTAACGCCGGTTATCACCTCCGATGGCGGTTTCTGTGCGACCCCTGGTGTCTACACTGTCATAATCTCTGACCCAAACAGAGTGTGCCATGCTGTTTTATCGGTCACAGTGGGAGAAGGACTCTTTCCGGTTATAAGCGCTTTTCCGACCCCACTGAATATCACCTGGGAACCAGATAGCGCAACCTACGTCAGTAGAGCCCAGATAATGACTGGTGTTACCGCCAGAGAGATCGGCGCATCGCCTGAGACCATAACCAGTCTTGTCAAGATCAATCCGGATAGTGCAGGTGTCGAGCAGCTGCCGGTAATTCCGCTATCTGTGGCTTCGGTTACACCTGTTACCTATACGGTGACTGGTTCAGATGGAAACACCGTGTCTGTCACTCGTGCTTTGATAGTAAATGACGGTTCGATTACCTTTGATGAGAACTTCATCTTGCGAGCTCGCTCATTCGTTATCAGGTCTGGCGATGTTGTCGGTAGTATTGACACTCTGATTCTGGTGAATTCTGATTCACGAGCCTGGAGAGCCAATGGCGCACCAGCTACAGCTTATGTTGTCGATAACGTCAGTATGGGCAGTGTTGCAGCTGACTATCGTCCTATCATCGGCATTCAGGAGTACTCGTCTTTGACCCGTATCATTACAGCCAAGGTGCTGCCGAATGGTACCGAAGGTGGCAATGGTGACACCTATGCCATTACCGCTCAACACTTCCGCATTAACCTGACCGATGCCCGTGCTTTGCAGGGAGCAGGCAGTGCAAACTACGCAGCCGAGTTCTTATCCAGAGCCAATGTAACCAGCTACCTGAGAGCAGATATCAATCTATCTTTGGGAGGAACAGCAGAGCTGGTTGACGACAGTGGCTTCAGAACAGCAGTGTTTGCTGAAGAGGGTACACTTGGGTACCCGACGGTGATACCGGTCAGGTTCTGGGTATCTGAAGACCACGATGCCTTTGTCTGGGTGGATGTGACTGTTTCTAACGGCAACCATCCAGTGATTAATGCTCCGGCGGTCAGGGTGATTTGGGTGGGCGACCCAGCTGGTAAGCCTGACGGGATGTACCTGCCTGCTGAGTGGAACGCGATGCTCGGTGTGACCGCATGGGATGCAGAGGATCTGGATATCACCTCCTCTGTCAAGGTCGGCTCCATCAGCGGCGGCGGCGTTGGCGGCAGCGGTGCTGCTTTCGTCGAGGGTGACCCGATTGATCTGGGGCTGCTCAGGGTGTTTCAGCCGATCAGCTATCAGGTCACAGACTCGGACTACAATACTGTGCAGAAGACGGTTGAAGTCTGGGTGACCAATTCTGGCGTTATCATTGGAGACTACCTGGTCGATGCTCTGAGTTTTGTTGAGACAGTCGATAATGTCAGAGCAAATGGTACATCAGATGGGGTTATTCTCGCACTGTCACTGGCGCAAGCCTGGCGCATCAAGAGCACTGACCCGACGGAAATACTGCCTGTTTCAGCTGACCACCTGCTTTATGTGCTGGATAGCGGTGGCTACAAGGCAGCGGTCGGTGATTATGTTGTTGCTATCACGGTTATGCCCGAGGCTGGCTACACCAACGATAACAGGTCGCTCAGTGTGATAGGCAAGGTCATCGATCGCGATGTGATTGATGATACTTACCACAATGGTGAGCGCTACATAATTGCGGCGAACCATGTTGCCATTACCTGGCAAGAAGCCGCACAGCTTTCGGGCAGCCTCTCGGCAGTGGCCCAGGAGATTCTAAAAGAGAAGGCCTTTGCTGTGGCTTACCTGGTTGCTGATAACGCGGATCCCGTCAGTCATCCGGTAACTGTAACAGCTAACAATATCGTACAGGCAGCAGGCTCTTATGGTGTTACCTTTACACCAGTGGGGGTGTCTGGCCTGTCCATTACTGTACAGTTCACGGTTTTGCAGGGTGATCCAGTCTGCTTGCTGATTAGTGGAGCATTGGAGTTTGACCAGACCAACTACTCGCAAAAACTCAGTCGCAATGAGCTGATGCAGGGCGTGACGGTAATCGACCCAAAGACACCAGCCGCCCAAATTGCTGATGTTCGGTTAACCGATGCGGCTGGCAACGCAGTTAATATCGACAAGGTAGCTATCGGAGTCTATCAGGTCATCTACTCAATTGAGGACAAGGTTATAACTGTCGATGATGGCAATGGCAACCAGGTGCCTCTGATGGTTTCTGCCAGTCGTGCTGTGGTAGTGAATGACGGGCGTTTCATCGTTGACACTGAAAACGAAGTCATCATCGGTGCCAAAGACTTTGTGGTCTCAGTTAAAGACACTACCTTTACTGGTAGTTTCGATGATGTGCTGACCCGATCCTTTGCTGAGGCTTATGACTTCGCTGGCAATGGATTGAACATCGAGCTGGTCGGCACACTGCCGCCAGGCTTTGCCAACCGAGAAGTCGGGGTCTACAACTTCACCATCTGTCCAGTCGGCTACTCCGATGTTACCTACACTTTTAAGGGTGAGGTGGTTAACGCTGACGTGCTTGATCCTGGTGGATACGACGATCACTACGCATTGCTGGCGTCTCACTTTACTGTTGATGTCGAGCAAGCCAAGGCTATGACAGGTGATGCAGCTTTGATTGCTGCAGCAGGTGCAAGGGTGGTCAAGCTGGTTCCGAAAGCCGCTGATGCCAGTGTTCGGGTAGACAGTAACGGTGGATTCACCTCGCAAAAAGGGGTTTATCCGATTCGCTTTGGCATCGCAGTTATGCCGGCTGGACCGGCTGGTTCGGTCGCCCCAGCTGATAGCCGCACCATCACAGTCAATGGCACAGTCACTGACGCTTCGGCGCCGCAGCTGTCAGTGCGCACTCCGTTCGAGATCGCAGTCGGCGACCCCTGGAACAGAGACACAGCAATGACCGACGTCGTTGCGATAGACCCTGGTGACGGCGATATCACTGACAGCGTCATCTACTATCCGAGTCAGACCGCAACCGGCCCCTCCACTGAGGTCGACACGACTAAACCTGGCATCTATCAGGTCACCTACGAGGTCACAGACTCCGACGGTAACAGTAGTTTTGCAGAGCGCTGTGTGGTCGTAAACGATGGCCGCTATGTTGTTGGCGACGGCAGAATTCTTGAAGCTCGGTCTTTCGTAATCGCATCATCAGACGTTGAGAGAAACGCCAACCAGATCAAGCCTCAGTTGCTGAACATGACCCATGCTAAAGCCTATGATGGTGCATCTTCAGAAGAACTCCCACAGTCCATGCTGTCTGTACCAAGCACTGGTGGTTATTCGCGTTCGGTAGGCGAGTACAGTGTGGTGATCTCGGTGCGCGACCTGCCATCTGGAGTTATTGCGAAGACGGTCAAGGCTGCAGTAGTTGACGCAGATGTCATTGATGATAAGCCTGCCAGTAGCGATGACCCCAGCGGTACGAGGGTCTATGTCTACGGCAAGAACATCACTTTGCGCATCAGCGAAGCTCAGGCTATCACCGATGAGGCGCTACTACTACAGTCGCTGGGAGCTCACGCCCTGATTGCTGACCCCACCGACCCTGCCGGTGCACTGACAGCGCAGGCAGTGATAGTGCTTGATAACGGTGGTTTTACAGCAGCCCAGGGAGTCTACTCAGTCAAGGTTGCCGACATTGAATCGATTTGCGAAATCGTTCTGACCGTGACTGTTGTTGAGGGCTCCGCCCCCGTGCTGACACCCGAACGTCCGGTGGTCGTACCGGTCGCACCCCATGGCGGCAATCTGAGTAACAACCAGAAGAAGGGAGATGCAACTGCCTGGGACGAAGAAGATGGGGATCTGACCAGTAAGATCATCGTTACAGGTAATGTTCCAGCAAATATCCCCGGCATCTATCAGGTTACCCTGTCGGTCACCGATAGCGACGGCAACACCGTGGCTGCACTGGTTGCAGTGGTTGTTGATGATGGATCATTTGTCTATGGCGAAGAGTACATCCTGTCGGCGAAAGACTTCCAGATTGACGCAGCTGATGTCGATACCAGCAATCGCGCAGCGCAGATTACCGATCAGTCCAGAGCGATTGCAGCCAGAAATGATGGATCACCAGCTTCAGTCAGCGTCAGCAATCTGGATGGATATACCAATGTCGGCGGCAGTTACCGCCCGACAATCAGCGTTTCGCTGGAACCTCTGACAGCCAGGCAGATCACGGCAACCGTTATACCGCCAGGCTGGCTGTATAGAGTGACTTTTAATGCAAACGGTGGAACGCTGACTGGTCCGAGTGCTGTCTACGTTCAGTCACCTGCGAACACGCTCAGCTATCTGCCCAGCTCTCCGGTGCGCGCTGGATATTCTTTCAGGTACTGGAGTTTGTATCCACAGGGAGAAGCTCAATTCACACCTGACTTCAAGCTAACCGGAGATATTACAGTCTATGCCCAGTGGGATCAGAACCCTGCGCCACCAGCACCGCCTGAACCACCTGCACCGCCGGTGATTAATGTCTATCCGCCGCCATCGCCACCGCCGATTGTGAATGTTTATCCTGGTGGTACCACCAATATCACCAACAATCAGCCACCGACGGAAGTGTTGGTAACGATTGAGACAACAACGAGCAGTGGTACAGAAATCGATAATCCAGAGGTTCCGCTGATCTCTGTCAGGGCGGAGCCGCATTGGGCGCTGTTTAACGTCGGCGTGGTGGTGTTCTCGCTGCTACTTGTACTGGTTTTCACCCTCCGGTTCATTGCGGATATGCGCGCGACTTATGAGGACGAAGATAGTTACGAGCTACCTCGGGATAAGAGCTTCTACGTCAATGCTCCTGTGTTGCTGATTATTGCCGCGGCTTTTGTTGAAGGACTGATAGTTTTGCTTCTGACTTCTGACTTCAGTGCACGGATGCTTCTGACCGATCAGTATTCGATTCCGCTATCGCTTATTGTTTTTGTGCAGCTGTTGACCCCTGCTGTGGCTGCAACACTCAGAAACAACAGCAATTATGCAAAGCGAAATCGCAACAGGGTAACTAACGCAGGATAAGCCTATGAAGGCTACCGATTAGCTGTCTGTTACACTCAGCCGCTTGCCTACTATCAGGTAGGCAAGCGGGCAGGCATAAAAGCTTAAGCTATGGTAGCAGGTACTGATTACCACGTTTAACAAACGTGAATCATCTAGTAGAATAGATGTAACTGGTGAAGTGGCTATTAAAAGTAGCAAATTGGGTGAGCAGGGGATTTAAGGTGGTGATGCGGGTGCGTGCGCGCCGATGGTGCCACGCACCAAGCACCTGCACAAAAGGAGCGAACAAGCACCAGGGAAGGCGAAAATGAAAGCTAAGCCACTAAAACTCCTACTGATTCTGATGATTGCGTTATCGCTGGTAACGGTCTTGCCAAGTTGCTCCAATGCCAGTTCAAAAGTACCATCAGAGGTCGTCTCGGTAACACCAGCCAACGAGTCTCAGTCAGGTCTGATCACATATATGAATTACATCTGTCTCATCAAGGCTGATGTTGACTGGGAAAAGCTGCCAACCGCACGCAAGCAAGCGATTATCGAATACACATTTCAAGAAGTCAGAGACCACGCAGAGGAGAATGCTATATCTAACTACCAGATTATCGGAGTGCAACAGACAGGGCCAGAGGGACAGACCTCCGTGCTGTTCTACTTCAGCCGCGACAGCGACGAAGTGATTATCTACACAAATGGAGAAAAAACCGATGCCTGGCCAGCTCCTTGAGAAAGACTGACACGAGATTGCCAGTGATGTTTTTTGTACAAAAAGTTGCGAAATAGACAATCGTTGTTGTGAAATCGAGGTTTGCGTTATCTATATTAATGTGGGAGTGTTTGGTTTTGTTGTATCGCATCAGGCTTGGTTTGGAGCTGGAATGAAGTATAACGACATACGTGTTCACCAGCAAAAAGCAAAAGCTGAGATTGTCTTCTTAAATGTTGAGGAAAGCTGCACCAAGGTAATGACACTGCAGCAGCTATATCGAAAACACATGGAAGACTCGATTACAGAAGAGCAGATTCGGCGGATTATCGCTCCAGCAATGGAGATGATAAAGGGAGGGCTCGAAGCTGGTTCAGATGAGTAAGACGACCACGGAAAAACCGTCAGAGAATGTCAGTATAGTTGCTGGCAACCATACTGCAGACAACCAGGCTGCAGGTGGACAGGCTGCAAGCGACCAAGCGCAGAGCAGGTTGCAGCCGCATGAATTGCTGGTGCTCAGAGCCACGCAGGGCGACGGCGATGCCCTGCAAGAAGTCTGCACTTCTTATGCGCGGAGCATCCTGTTTCGCTCGCAACGAATCATGGATAACCGGCAGGATGCCGAGGATCTGGCGCAGGAGGTACTGATCAAGGTCTGTACCAAGATCGCAGACCTGAAAGACCCCAGAGCCTTCAATGGCTGGCTGAACAGCATAATCCTGCACGAGTCTAAGAAGCTTATTACCAGCAACTCCAAGCAAGGCACAGTGCTCAGCGTTACTGAGTATCTAGATAACATCGAAGAAGAAGACGAAGACTTCCTACCGATGGAATACACTTTGCGCGAAGAGGAGCGCAAGATAATAATCGCCATTATCGACAGGCTGGCAATCAGGCAAAAAGAAGCAGTGCTGCTGCACTACTTTGACGGTTTGAGTGTTACCGAGACCGCTGAGGTCATGGGTATCACCCAGCAAGGAGTTTCTCGCTATCTGAAGCTGGCTCGCGAGCGAGTCAAAACCGAAATGTCAAAGCCTGCTGTTATGCCCAGAATCGCATCATCGCAGCTGGGAGCCTTGCCAATCGGCATGCTGTTGGCAAGCACCTTACAGCAAGAGGCAGCCAGCTTGCTTTCCGAGGACACCCTATGGGCGGCTCAAGCTGTGCAGAAATGCGCCGAGTACTTCACGATTGCCTTTCTTGGCTCGACAGCTGCGCGAAGCGCGGCTCGAGCTGCTGCCAGTGTTGCTCTGGCTGTATCGGTCTTCTTCGGTGCCTGGTTCGTGAGCAGCCAGATACAAGCTCCAAGCCCGTCTATAGAGATACCAAGAGTTGATGCGCAAGTTACTCAAGAAGAGATACGCATAGTCGGCCTGATCGAGTTCACCGGTCCAGACTCCAACTATCCAGAGGTAAACCCGACGCAGGCGGCCGCCTATGCCGAGACCGATGCTGGCGACATGTTTGTGACAGAGTGGTGGATAACCGCCCTTGAAAGCGAGGAGGTACTAGCTGTGGGCAGTGGCGCAACGATTGATGAGACGCTGATCAGGTTCTGCACAGAGAATGCCGATGGTGAATACAGGATTTACTTCAACATGTACGATTCTGCAGGCAACAGGTGCTGGTTGATAAGAAGCTTCTACGTCCAGCACCCCTAAAAGTTGCCCTAGCAAGACCCTAACCATCCTTGATTCCCCCAGGAAGGAAAGGGTGCCTTCAATGAAGGAGGAGGGAGAGCCTCTCGCTCCCTCCTCCGACCCTATAGTGTCAATGCATTATAGCAAGCGCACATCATTCAAGGTAGCGTCAGCAAACCTCGCCCTCCAGTTACCTCACCGGTGACTCGCAGCGCCTCGCGCCCCCAGCGCCTCGCGCTCGAAAACCCCCGCTGCCAAATCGGAAGCAGTTGGTGGCAAAAAATCGGCTTCGTCGGTGCCTGCTGACACGCTTGTACCAAGAAAAACCTACAAAACGCGAGATATACCCCACCTATTAACAGGATTATGGGGATAAAACCACTCCCTCCGGCACCGACGAAGCCGATTTTTTGCCACCAACTGCTTCCGATTTGGCAGCGGGTAGGTTTGAGAGAGACCAGGTGACCAGGTTGTCTGCGTCTGTCGGGTGGCGGCAGGTCGGGGCGGTGGTAGGTGAGGTTAGCGGTTGAGGTTGGATTCAAGGCTCTACCCTTTCTGGTAGAACCGTACTGCCAGTTGGGTGCGGTTTTTCAGCTCCAGCTTCTGCAGGATGCTGCTGATCAGGTTTCGCACAGTACCTTCGCTGACGTAGAGGGTAGATGCAATTTCGCGATTATCGAGACCCTGGGCGACCAGCTCGGTCACCTCCAGTTCTCTTGCAGTCAGGGTCGCAAAGAGGTGATTTTCTGCTGGCTGGCCGAGGTCGTCTTGATTGGCAGAGTCGACGGCGGTGCCCACAGCAACGTCGACGGCGGTGCCCACAGCAGCGTCGTTTTCTGTTTCACCGACTTGAGGTTTTATCCCCATGATTATCTGATCTATTTTACCCAAGACTTCGCTGCCCAGAACGCTTTGTCCACTCATGACCAGGCGCAGGGCGGGGGCGATGGTTGCCACGTCTTGCTTGATCAGGTATCCGCGAGTGCCCATTCGGAGGGCGCGGATGATGTAGTCGTCGTCGGCGAAGGTGGTCAGCATGACGATTCGGGCATCGGGGTGGGTGCGGAGGATGGCTTCAGCGGCTTCGAGTCCGCTGCGGTTGGGCATTTGGATGTCGGTCAGCAGGATGTCTGGCTGGTAGGTTTGGTAGAGCTGTTCGGCGGCGATTCCATCGTTTCCGGTGGCGACCACCTTGATGTCAGGTTGGGCTTCGAGAATGGTTTGCAGCGAGCCGAGGATGAAGGAGTCGTCGTCGATGACTACCAGGCGAATGGCGGGGGCGGCTGGCTGCAGGGGCTGCGGTTCAGCAGGTTGGGCAGGCTGCAGGGGTTGAGCGGGGGAGTCAGGCTGGGTTGGCGCGGGGAAATCAGGCTGGGTCATGGGTTTACCCTTCTTTGGGAATCGATACGAACACGCGGAAGCCGTTGCTGAAGCTGGTGTTAAGGATTCCGCCAAGCGAACGGGCGCGTTCATCCATAGTTGTCAGACCGATGCCAGGATGGGAGGCAGACGGCGAGGTTGTTTGCGGTGGAATGCTGCCGTTGTCCTGCACTGTCATCTGGTAGAAGTTGGGAAACTCAAGCAGTGAGACCTTGATGGTCGTGGCGTTGGAGTGTTTCAGAGTGTTGGCGAAAGCCTCGCGCACAATTACCAGCAGCGAGTAACTGATGGCAGAAGTCGGTGTATCAGTTTGGAAGTCGTAGTTTACTGTCACCTTGATCGGGGTGTCCTGTAGTCCGTCGACCGAGCGAGGCAGTGCTTCGGTCTCGCGCGCCAGCATTAATAACTGGGTGTGCAGCTCAAAAGAGTCCTCGTAGAGTCCATGAACACTCTCACGAACGGTGTCGTAGGCTTCGTGCAGGGTATGGCTGATGTCGGACAGTTTAGCTGTCATGGCATCATCGGCGGTGTGCGTTACCTGCAGGGCTTCGACCTGTAAGACCGAGCGGGTTAACAGGTGGCCGACGTTATCGTGAATCTCGCGGGCAATACGGCTGCGCTCAGCCAGTGTTGCCAGGCGAAGTTCGAGCGACTGGCGCTCTTCCAGGTCACGGTTTCGGTTGGCTTGAGCCTGAGCTGTTGCACTTAGCTCGTCGCGGCGGTATCGATAGTCGGTCAGGGTTTGTGCTAGATTATCCGAGCGCCAGGCACGCAGACAGCAAAGCGAACAAAGCGCCAGGTAGACAAGAGCTGGCAGCGGTGGGACTGCTGCGAGTATTGCAGCAGTGATTGGAGGTAGTATCCATGAGAAGCGCAAAAGGGATAAAAGACGATGCTTTGCCAGGTTTCCTAGCCGCCAACAATCGTAGCTGACTATAGGCAAAAAAGCCAAAAGCTGATGTATAAATATGCTGCACAAAACATAGGCTAACAGCAGGGTGATTCGCAGTATGCTCGGTATCGTATCAACCTCAAACAGGCTGACGATGCTGACAGCAACAAGCAGCGCGACAATGTCCCTAACCATGAAAGGCTGCATGACTGCAAGAAAGACACAGAACGCCAAGATAATCAGCTTATCGATAACCCTCTCCATAGACGCTTATTCTACGCTATTGCCCCGCGCAGTCATTGCGTGCTTGACACGCAATGACTGCGCTCGCGAGCCACATACGACCTACGGTGTTAACGGGCTTGACCCGTAATCGTGGCGGTGTCGCAAAGAACCTGAATCAAATTCAGGATGACAGTGGTAGTTAGATTCTGGATGACGGTTCCTCGGTCATGTATGCTAGAATGTTGGAAGCAGCGCCCGCCTGCCTACTAGCGCATAGACGGGTGCGCTAAGAATTCATTGAAGCGGTTATTGGAGTAGCCGCTTCTTTTTATCTTAGCGCTTTTTATTCCGCCAGATATCACCCCCAAATCTTGCAAGAGCTATTAGCGCCGATATGATCGACGTCGATAGCTCTTGCTATGCTGAGTGCATTCATGGGTTCACCTCCTCGTCATGCTACTGTTCACTTTCTGGCTAAGCAACCTCACGCCTTACACAAACGAGGTTTTCTCCACAAGCTAAATATGTGGATAAGACCTCGCTTGCGATGAAGGAGGGGCTGTCCAACAAGTGACAAATGTCATGGCTGCTTTTGCGAAATGGTGACAGCGGTCACTTACGCGACCTTATGCCGATTTGCGAGAATGAATGCGCAAGCTACAGCCGTACGAATCGCAAAGGAGGATGAAGTGAGCGTTGTAGAAGTGACTGGTCTGGTCAAGCGCTATCGCGAGTTGGTGGCATTGGACAACTTCAATCTGACAATCGAACAGGGAGAGATTTTTGGCTTGCTGGGGCCGAATGGTTCGGGCAAGACCACGGCGATCAACTGCATTTTGCAGCTGCTGACGTATGACAAGGGTGAAATCAGCCTGTTCGGCGAACCGATGTCGCCAACCAGGTATGACCTGAAGCGTCGTATCGGTATTGTGCCGCAGAACGTGGCTGTCTTCTCGCAGCTGAACGTGACCGAAAATATCGACTACTTCTGCTCCCTTTATATTACGGATAAGAAAACCAGGGCGGTTCTGGTCGAGGAGGCAATCGAATTTGTCGGCCTTCAGGAGTATCGTCGTTTTCGTCCGCGTAAACTCTCTGGCGGTTTGATGCGTCGTCTGAATATCGCTTGTGGAATCGCCCACAAGCCAGAGCTGATTATCTTTGACGAGCCGACCGTTGCTGTTGATCCGCAGAGTCGTAACGCCATTCTTGAGGGCATTCAGCGCCTGAACGCCGAGGGCTCGACGGTTATCTATACCAGCCACTACATGGAAGAAGTCGAGCAGATCTGCACCCGCATCATGATTATGGATCGCGGTCAGGCTCTGGCAACAGGCACCAATACCGAGCTGAAATCGATGGTCGGTGTGAACGAGCGCATCGAGGTCGAGCTGGCTGAAGCTGACGAGCAGGCTTTGCAGGTGGTGCGCAATCTGCCACACACCGCCTCAGCAGTACTCGACGGCAACACCCTGCGCATCACCTGCTCGCAGGGCAGCCACAACCTGACTGACACACTGTCCGCCCTGCAAAGCGCCGAGGTCGCCTACGGGCGCGTCTACTCCGAACCGCCGACCTTAAACGATGTCTTTCTTGAGATCACGGGCAAAGAACTGAGGGACTAAATCATGTCGAAAACCTTTACTACCACATTCAAAGTACTAATTAGGGATAAGGGCGTGCTGCTTTGGTCGGTTCTCTTTCCCTTGGTTCTGTCGACTCTGTTCTATTCGATGTTTAACAAGCTGGATGCAGAATTTCAGCTTGATCCACTGCCGGTGATTATTGTTGCCGACGAGAATTATCATAAGGCGCAGAGTTTCGCGACGTTAGTTGATGGGTTGAGTGGCGGCGGCGCTGCGGCTGCGACGGACGACACAGGTGGCGGCGGCGGCGATGCGGGCGCGCTGCTCAGCGTGACCTTCGTCGACACGCAGGATCAGGCGCTTCAGCTAATGGCATCCAGCGACTCCGAGCTCTACTATCTGGGCTACATCATAGTTGACAGCGATGGGATGCCCAGATACGCGATGGACTCTCGTCTGGCTAGCGGCTTGGACACCTTTACCACAATCAAGCAGAGCATCGTGCTCAGCATTCTCGATCGCTACATCCAGGACTACGAGCTGATAACCGCAATAGCTGCATCTGAGCCGCAGCTGTTTGCTGATCCCGACTTCATTGACACACTGTTACTGCAGCAGTCCTACACCTTCCGCGGATCAATTACCGCCAACCCACCAAGTGATGCCCTGCGCTACTACTACGCGGTTCTGGCTTTCACATGCATCATGATGATGAACTTCGGCCGTCTGGCAATTGACAACTGGAAAGCCAGCACATCACCTCTGGGCGCTCGCCGAGCGCTGGGAAGCTATTCCTGGGTGCACTCACTGGCTCCGACCCTAATGGCTGCCTGGGTACTCAGTATGGCTTGCGCGACAATCGGCTTCCTGTACATTCGCTTCGGTTTTCAAATCAGCTTCGGCGGCAAAGAGCCTGCCTGCTTGGCAGTATTAGCAGCCAGCACAATGGTCTCGACCTTCCTTGGCGCACTACTCGGAGCCGTCACGATTCCAGGCGGAGCAAAGTCTGGCATCTCTGCTTTCATCGCAAACTTCCTGTCGCTGTTTGCCGGCCTCTACGGCCCCGCCAGCCAGCAACTTGGCGACTTCATTGCCCGCGAGGCACCGATTCTCGCCGCCATCAATCCCGTCCGCCAGGTCTCCGACGCCTTCTTCTCACTTTACTACTACGACAGCTACCAGCGCTTCACCGAGATTTTGATAACTCTGGGCATCATGGTTGTTGTGTTCTTTGCCGCCAGCGTTGGCATGATGCGCAAGCAACAATACAAAAGCCTATAGGGATAAGTTCAGGCTGAAAGTACAAGAATCATGAAGTCACTCGAAACTAGCGCTGCGACAGCCGGTTTGCTGCGGCAACAAAGGCGAGGTTTTATCCACATATTCGATCGTTTCTGCTGGTTTTTTAAAGCGAAATAGAACGGATTAGAAAGGACACGATTATGCACGTATTCAAGACATCTTTGCGGTTGGTATTTCGGTATCCACTCTATCTGTTGATCTACATTGTAATGTTTGCGCTGTTAGGATTGGTAATCACCGGCGCACCGGCAGCGAGCGCAACGGGGGCAGTCGAGTTTGATGCTCCGAAGCCGACGGTAGCGATAATCGACCGAGATCACGGCGTGGTTGCGGTCGGACTGGTGGAGTTCATGTCCGAGCGGGCGACACTGGTTGACCTGGAAGACGATGTGCGCGCACTGCAGGACGCAACCGCAACCAATGCAGCGACATATATCCTGATAATCCCTGCTGGATACAGCGAGCAGTTCATGCTGGCAGCGCGGGAGGGGCGGCAGGTTCCTGAGCTGGAATGTGTGGTCAGCGTGGCTGAGAGTAGCGGCGTGATGGTCGACGCGCTCGTGTCGAGTTACCTGAATGCGATGCGTATTTGCACGATTGGCTTTACCGACCTGAGCAGCGCCGAGCTGGTCGAACGGGCGCAGGAAGCGGCGGCGGTCAACGCTCCGCTTTCGGTTATACAGTCGACAGATCAGATCAGCCGCGCCAGCCTGTTGCCCTTCTATTTCAAGTGGTCGTCCTATCCTTTGACCAGTGGAATAAGTATTCTTGTATCTCTTCTATACATAAACTTTCAAAGGGGAGAATTGCGCCGTCGCAACCTTTCGACTCCACTGTCACCGACGCGGATGAACCTGCAAATCGCTGCCAGCTGTCTGGTGGTTGCGGTACTGACATGGGCGTTCTTCTGCCTGATGGCGATGACTCCGATTGTCGGAGGACTGGAGCTGCTGCGGGCTAATCCTCTCAGTTTTGTACTGGTTGCTATAACAGCGCTGCTTTATACTTTGGTGCCTCTGGCTCTAGGCTTCCTGCTCAGCCAGTTCAGTTTGAATGAAACAGCGATAAATGGTGCGGTTAACATCATCTCGCTGTCGTTTACGTTTCTGAGTGGAATCATGATGGGAGGCTCCTACTATCTGGATAGCACCATGCTAACGATTGCACGGTTCGTGCCAAGCTACTGGTATAGCGAGGCAATCGAAGCAGTGGTTTCTGCTCCTGGCTTCTCACCCGCGCAGTTACAGCCGTTTTTTACCTGCATTGGTGTGATGCTGCTCTTTGCTCTGGCGTTATTCTCGGTTGCGCTGCTGATCAGCCGCCTGCGCGTGCAGTCCAGCGAAGCCGGTGGAAACACTGCAGCGGAAGCAGTGGCGTGAGGGGTGCAGGCGCAACTGGGCGAGGATGCTGGCGGCGGCGCGGGCGGGACGCCGCGGGATGCGTGGTCGGGGATGCCGCAGGACGCGCGGACAGCTGGGTGGGGAGGTGACTCGAGAGGCGCCAGTAGCTCGCGGCTTCGCAGCCTCTGCCTGCCATTCGCTTTCCTGTCGCCCTATTGATATGCCATGGGTCGACCCCAATCAACCTCGGTCAACCCAAAAGATAGGCTCGCGTCAAAAAATCCGAGTTAGTGGCAGAGATTGACGATTGTGGGGGTTTTAGCCCAAAAGTAAAGCTGCCTTCATTGATGGATCACAAGAGTGCTATAGAAATGCGGTAAACGTCTAATCCTAACCACATAGCAATCAGCAATTCTCGCTGGTAATCTCTATGCCACCTAATAGATTTGGAGGTATAGGTGATTATGAGAAACATGAAAAGACCAGAGACTGAATGGCG
>WQXZ01000021.1 GCA_009781525.1 Coriobacteriia bacterium
GGGCAACGCAGCCAGCTTTGGTGGGATGTTCCGGTGATTGACAGTTTTGAGTTGATTCGCGATATCTATCGGGTTAGCCAGAAAGCCTATCACGAGAATCTTGATGAGCTGACCGAGCTGCTTGACCTGGGCGAGATTCTGAAGACTCCCACTCGTACGCTAAGCCTAGGGCAGAGGATGCGTTGCGAGATTGCTGCGTCGCTTTTGCATAATCCGCGCATCCTTTTTCTGGATGAGCCGACTATCGGACTTGACGCGGTTTCGAAGATTGCTGTGCGACAGTTTATTAACAAGCTGAACCGCGAACGGGGAACCACGGTGATTCTGACCACCCATGACATGCAGGATATCGAGGCGCTGACTGAGCGCATTCTGCTTATCGGCAAAGGCCGGATACTGCTGGATGGCAGTTTGGATGAGCTCAAGCGACGCTCATCCGAGCGTAAGACGCTGGTTGTCGAGTATATCGGCAGCGACCCTGCCACTGCGCCAGGCATGACTGTGCTTGAGAGCAAGGAAGGCCGCTTGATCATTACGCTTGATCCTGCGGTGCTGCCAGTCTCAGATGCTATCAGCCTGCTGGCTGCCCAGACCGAGCTGAAGGATGTCTCGGTCTCTGGCATTAGCTCAGAGGAGCTGGTGGCTACACTTTATCGCGAGTACAGCATATGAGCGGGCAGGGTGAGCCGGTGGTGCGAAGCGAGTCGGTGGCGCGACGAGGCGAGCAATCGCAAGTCGCGGCAGCGCAAGCGAGGTCTTCTCCACCAAAAAAGTATCTCTCGATATTTCGCATTCGCTTTATCAATGCGCTGCAGTACCGAGCTGCTGCGCTGGCGGGAGTCTCCACGCAGTTCGCCTGGGGATTCATGGAGTTGTTCGCTTTTCGGGCGTTCTACCAGGCAAATCCCGCCGCCTTTCCGATGGAATTCTCGCAAACCGTCTGTTATGTCTGGTTGCAGCAGGCTTTTCTGACCCTGTTTATGATGTGGTATTGGGAAAACGACATCATCACAGAAATCACCGAGGGTGCGATTGCTTATCAGATGGTTCGTCCGGTCGATATCTACAACCGCTGGTTCTGCCAGTCGGCAGCCAACCGCCTGGCCAGGGCGTTGCTGCGCTGTATACCGCTGTTTATGGTGGTCTTTTTTCTACCCGAACCCTACCGGATGTCGCTGCCTCCCAGCTTCGGGCAGTTTCTGCTGTTCGTGCTGTCCGCGGCGCTTTCGCTCTCGGTCGTTGTGGCTTTTTCTTCGCTGGTGTACGTCTCGCTTTTCTACACCCTTTCGCCGACAGGTACCCGTTTGATGGCTTCCGGCATCTCCGACTTCCTGGCTGGCGGATTGCTACCGCTTCCCTTTTTTCCGGCGCCGATTCGCGCGGTGGTAGAGCTGCTGCCCTTTGCGTCTATGCAGAACATGCCGCTGCGAATCTACAGTGGCCACATCGCCGGAATCGACGCTTTGTCAGGCATTGGCTTGCAGGTTTTCTGGCTGCTTGTGCTGGTGCTGATCGGTCGCCTGGCGCTTAACAAGGCGCTCAAGCGAGTCATCGTGCAGGGCGGCTGACATGGCGCTACGGCGAGTCACGAGGCAACTGACATCCGCAGGGAGCCAACTATGAGACTCTACCTTCGCTTCCTGGCGATACAACTAAAAAGCCAGATGCAGTACAAAGCCTCGTTCTTCATCGCGCTGTTCGGACAATTTCTGGTCTCATTCACCCTGGTGCTGGCGCTCTACTTCATGTTCGACCGCTTCAACAGCGTTCAGGGGTTCAGCTTCGAGGAGGTGCTAATCTGCTTTGCCACTATGCTGATGTCCTTCTCCCTCGCCGAGACCTTCGCTCGTGGATTCGACACCTTCCCCAGCATGCTGGGCAACGGCGAGTTCGACCGCGCCCTGGTCAGACCGCTTCCAGTCATCTACCAGGTGCTGGCCATGAAGGTCGATTACACGCGCCTCGCCCGTCTGCTCCAGGCAGTTTGCGTCTTCGCATACGCCATCCCCAATTGCGGCGTTCTTTGGTCTGTGGATAAAATCCTGACCCTATTTCTGATGGTCACGTGCGGCTTCTTCGTCTTCTTCGGCTTGTTTGTGGTCTACGCTGCTTTTTCGTTCTTTACCATTGAGGGCTTGGAGTTCATGAATATCTTCACCGATGGAGCGCGCGAATTCGGCCGGTATCCTTTTTCGATTCACGGCAGAAACATCCTGGCTTTTGTCACCTTTGTGATTCCTCTGGCGCTGGTGCAATACTATCCGCTGCTCTACCTGCTGGGCAGAGAGCAGAGTGTGCTCTATATGTTCTTGCCGATTGTCTCGCTGCTGTTTCTGATACCCTGCTTTGCCTTTTTCCGTTTAGGATTGCGTCACTATAAGTCCACTGGCTCATAGGCTTGGCTTTGCCTCCTGCCTTGTGGCAAGGCTGGGACTACCCGCCGCCACAGGCTGCGCTACTCGACGGTTCCGTAGATAAATCCCCAGCCGTGTCCGGATATCGCCGAGTTCATCTGGTCGCAAAGGCGCTGGCGGTTGTAGGTTCCTGGCGGTAGGAGGTTGACGATCTCAAGCAGGTCATCGATCAGATCAAGGCTATCAGAAAGAATAATAACGTCGAGCCGTGTGACCAGCTCGCGCTTTTCAAAAAGCATATCAACCAAACGTTGGAGGGTGCCGAATTCTTCTGATTGTTGCATGTTTGCTCCGTGTTTTACTAAAAAATGCTTGAGTGTCGCTGAACACTTTATCAGAACTGGCAGGTGCACTATCTTAATTCGCCCGGTTTGTGGCATTATGTAATTGGCTAGTGTGACAGCAATTACTATGTGTGCCAGCTGGCTAAGCATGGGGGTAGTTTGGGACGTATTCAGAAAGCCGCGCGTTTTATGCGCTTTCTGCTGCACTACGCAGGGGAGGCACGATGAGTGACATCACAGGTACCAAGGCGCTGATCTTTGATACGTTTGTTCATATGACCAGCACATTGGGTTTTGAGAATGTCAGTATGCGAGAAATAGCCATGCAGGTCGGCATCAATCCCGCTTCGATTTACTACCACTTCGAGAATAAGCTGCAGATTCTTGAGTTTGCATACGATTATTATGACAAGCATCAGTACGACAATCGTACTCCGGTTGATGAGATTAAGAAAATCATTAACACAGCAGATGCTGATGAGATCGTCGAATCACTACGCTACGATTTTGTAACTGATGACGAGCGCCAATATATTCGCATGGTTTTGATAACCAAGATAATCTATATGCGCCTCTATCAGGATCCGCTTGCGAACAAAATGTTTGCAGACCTAAATACCAGCAGCGTCGAATATATGCTTGATATCCTGAAGTACGGTGTTCAGATTGGACGAATTGACCCAGAGTTTGACATTGAGACATATGCTGCGATATTCGTCGGATCGATTCATATCATGGGAATAAAATCCTTTGCCTCACCTGACTATCAGGTTGCTCAACTTGTAGAAGAGCAGCGAATCCAAAAGCTGCTTGGCAGGTTACTGGCTACCGCGTTGCGGTAGATTGTGGGAAGAAGCTGGACTGTTACGATCCGGAAGGTTGTGCACTTAAGTGCTGCGTACTTGCTTTACCTCTCGTCTGAACACATCCTTAACATTAAACGACATAAAACAAAGTAGGCTTCATTGTCTCAATTCTTGTATGCTTTGTTTTATAATGGCACGTCAAACAGGTAGCATCAGTTGGTTGAATCGGAGAGATGGCTGAGTGGTCGAAGGCGGCGGTCTCGAAAACCGTTGAGCGTGTACCCCACGCTCCTAGGGTTCGAATCCCTATCTCTCCGCCAGCAACTGATTGAGGAATGTTTGTGTGTCGGTTTGTTATGGTTGAGAATAACCAGGATTCGAACCCGTAAGGGATTTTCGCGTTGAGAATCGTGCCACTCAAGGGCTCCCAAAAAGTACACTGAGTGAGCCAAAAGGCGAGCGAGGGACTTTTTGGGAAAGAGGAGGAGCAACGAAGCACTGTGAAAGCCTCAGGCTGCGTAGCAACTGAGGCTTGAACATCAGCGGAGTTTGCTCCGACGAGTCACGATTTAGCGAAAATGGGCGAACAGGCGAAGCCTGTGAGGTCACCAAGCGCTAGGAGCGCGAAGCGCAAAGTGCGAAGCGCGGTGACGTGATTGGCGAATCCCTATCTCTCCGCCAGCAACTGATTGAGAGATGGTCATTCCGCGAGCAACTGTTTTCGCTTTACCCTTTTCAGCCCTACCCAAAAACACTTTGTCGGAGGATGCTTTTTATGAAAGATCGTAATAGAACACTTGTGCTTGTTCAATTCAGTGCTCTACTGGCAGTTGAAGCTCTCTTTTGCTTTACCCCACTGGGATCCCTGCCAGCACTTGGCCCGATTGTTGCCACGCTTGGAATGATTCCCGTTGTCATCACTTCCTTGTTGCTTGGCACCAAGGCGGGAACCTTGATGGGAGCATTTGCAGGGCTATTCAGCTTCATTGTCTGGACTTTCTTTCCACCCTCACCGATCGTCGCCTTTATCTTCACCCCTTTCTATTCGTTCGGTGAGCTGACCGGAAACTTCGGCAGCCTGCTGATTTGCTTTGTTCCTCGCATTTTGGTTGGTACAGTAGCAGGAGCCAGCTACCAGGCGCTAAAAAGAGCTATGCCAGAACGAAGTATCGTGTGTTACTCGATCAGCGCTGCTCTTGGCTCACTGACCAATACATTTGGCGTAATGGGTGGAATCTGGCTCTTCTTTGGCGACCAGTACTCGACTCTCTTTGGCAGCGCCATGTTATTTGTGGTTGGCTTCACGGTGCTTACCAGCGGCATCCCCGAGGCGATTGTCAGTGCTATCGCCGCATCAGCCGTCTGCCACCCTCTCTCTATTGTGCTGGGAAGAAACTCTAGCGATAAGCAGTAAGCTGGCGCACCTGGCAGTTAGCTGCCAACCTGAAGTCAACTAAACACCTCAGGTTATCTCGTGGTAATCCAAGGCATCTCAAGATGCCTCCTAGTTTACCCGTTTACTCCGCCATGTTCCCTCTTCTACCTCTTGTTTTGCCGCACCCCACTGCCTTCGTCTGATCCAAGGTTGTTCCAGGTTCTACCCAGGTTCTACTCATATTTGTTAGTACGTTGTCAATTGGCAGAAAGATGCGACATTTTGGCACAGATTGACGGTTCGGCTTTGGCAAGCTCTCAACAATCGGCAGCGTATTGGGCTAATCGCCTATATATCTAGCGCCGTATTGTTGAGTATGCCCAACTGATAGCCCAAATACTGATAATTCTTCACTGAACTTGGGTATTTGAACAGTAAATCGCACTGCACACAAAGCCGAACCGTCAATCTGTGCCAAAATGTCGCATCTTTCTGCCAATTGACAACGTACTAACAAATATGGAGTTGGTTTTACGGAGTTTTACAGTAAACGAAAGTGGTTGGAAGTGTCGGGAAGTGTCGGAGTTTTGCAGTGGACGGAAGTGGCTACAGTAGGTTATGGCAGGTCGATTGCGTGACTGATGGCTGATTGCAGCTGTAACTCTTCATGGCTTCATGAGGCTTGGTGATTGGTTGGCTGTTGGCTAGCTATCCCACAGTACGTCGCCATCACATGCTCGTTCATGTCCCTCGCCCCTCTCAGGATGATGTACTGGCACCCAGTAAGCAACACCAAGCATCGACAATCAGGCATAAGTGGTTCAAAATTGCAGTAGCATTATTTGCGCGAGCAACCTCATGCTCGCAAGTGCTCACTACCTGCAAGCAACCTCTACTCGCAAGGAAACACCGTATGGCCACAACAATCAGCATCCCAGTAGGAGGAATGACCTGCGCCGTCTGCGCTCAACGCGTCGAGAAGGCACTGTCAAATGTAGACGGCGTCAGCCAGGCTACTGTTAACTACGCCAACGAAAAAGCCATCGTTACCTACGAGCGCGAGCAGACCAACATCGAACAGCTGCGCACTGCGATCGAGAAAGCTGGATACGCAGCCCTGACAACCTCCCTGTCTGATTCCCTGGCAGCCGACCAAAGCTACCACGCTGAGCAACTCCGGCTTGGCTGGACACGCTTCGCCCTCGCAGCTATTGTCTCGCTCCCTCTGCTGTACCTGGCTATGGTGCCGATGCTCCCTACCTTAATTGCAGGCACAATAACCCTCCCCTTTCCTACCAGCCTGTCGCCCGACAACCATCCACTGGCTTTCGCTCTCACCCAGCTGGCTCTTTGCAGCGTTGTTATCGCAGTCGGCTATCGCTTCTACGTAGATGGATTCCGCGCCATGCTGCAGCTTTCGCCCAATATGGACAGCCTGATCGCCCTCGGAACAAGTGCCGCCTTCATCTACAGCATAGCCAACACAATCGCAATCGCCCGCGGCAACCACCACCTGGTGCACAGCCTGTTCTTCGAGGCAGCCGCAACCATCATTACTCTGATAGTCCTCGGCCGAAACCTGGAGGCTCAGGCGAAAGACCAAGCCGGTAGCGCAATCAAGTCTCTGATGCGTCTGGCTCCCCAGACCGCCATCCTGCTCCAGCCAAGTCGCTATGAGGGAGCTGCCACCAACGCCACCCCACCAGCAACCGCCCCCGCCACCAACGCCGCCCCGCCCACAGCCGCCGACCTCGAAACCGAAATCCCGGTTGACAAGGTCGAGCCTGGCGACATCCTGATTGTCCGCCCTGGTGCCCGCATTCCAGTAGACGGAATCGTCATCGCCGGATCAAGCGCTGTCGATGAAAGCATCCTAAGCGGAGAGAGTCTTCCTGTGGATAAAACCGCCGGCGACCTCGTCTATGCTGCAACACTGAACACCACAGGCGCTCTTCGCTTCCGCGCAGAAAAGGTTGGCGCAGACACGGCACTCTCCCAAATCATTGCGGCGGTTGAGCATGCCCAGGGTCGCAAGGCGCCAATCGCCCGCCTGGCTGACCAGGTTTCCGGTATCTTTGTGCCAATCGTCTTTGCCCTGGCAGTCTGCTCCACCCTGGCATGGCATCTGGCTATCAGGTTCGGCTGGTTTAACCTGCCAGCCGGTTCAGACCCGATTGCCTTTGTCATGAATATCTTCATCTCGGTTCTGGTTATCGCATGTCCCTGCGCCTTAGGTCTGGCAACCCCGGTTGCAATCATGGTAGGCACCGGAAGGGGAGCTGAGCTTGGCATCCTGATTCGCAGCGGTGAAGCGCTTGAAAAAGCTGGCAACATCAATACTATTATTCTGGATAAGACCGGAACCGTTACATCCGGAAAGCCAACCCTGACAGACTTGGTCATAGCACCTGGTTTCCAAGGCCAGACCAGTCTGCCTGGCCAGAGCCTTTCAGCGCAAAACACTTTGCTGGCATTGGCTGCCTCGGCAGAATTCAACTCCGAGCACCCACTGGCAAAGGCGATAGTTCTTGCCGCCGAGGACCAGGATATAAAACTACAACCAACAAGCAGCTTTGAGGCAAAACCTGGCTTCGGCATCAAAGCTACACTGGCAGACAATCGCCAGGTTCTCATAGGTAATGCTTCGCTCCTGAACCAATCAGGCATCGACACATCCAGCATGGACAGCGAATTTGAAAGCCTAGCCAACGACGGAAAATCCGCTGTCTACGTGGCAGTAGACGGAACGCTCAGCGGTATGGTGGCATTAGCAGACCAAAGCAAGCCATCTGCCCTTCCAGCTATCACACGCTTGCAAAAAAACGGACTCAGTATAGCTTTGCTAACCGGTGACAGCCATCAGACCGCCCAGGCAGTCGCCAGAGAACTCGCCATCGACCAGGTAATCTCAGAAGTGCTGCCCAGCCAAAAAGCTGACCAAGTTGCAGAACTGCGTGCTGCAGGCTTCAAAGTAGCAATGGTTGGAGACGGCATTAACGATGCGCCTGCGCTGATAGAGGCTGACCTTGGTTTGGCAATAGGTAGTGGAACTGATGTTGCCATAGAATCTGCCGACATCGTTTTGACCAAAGATGACCTGCTTGATGTTCCCCGTGCTATTGACCTGTCTCGCCTAACGCTGCGAACCATCAAGCAGAATCTTTTCTGGGCTTTTGCTTTTAACACCATCGCACTACCTGTAGCTGCTGGTTTGCTGTATATTTTCGGGGGACCGCTACTTAACCCGATTATCTCTGCATTTGCCATGAGCGCAAGCTCGCTGGTAGTTATGGGTAATGCCCTACGCATGAAAACAAAACGGATATAGCAGTCTAGCAATAAAACTTCTAGAAGCTTTGAAAGGCATTCCAATGACCAGCAGCCAGAACTCATGCAGCATAAATCAACCTCGCAGCTCAAGCACCTGCTACATTGATACCCGCGGTCAAATCACAACGCCACTACCTTTCAGCACAATAATCATCAATGGACTGGCAGACGGTGGCGGACTGTACGTTCCGGTCGACCTTCCGACCTTGACAATAGAAGAAATAGTCAATCTGACCTGCCTTCCTTATGCGCAAAGAGCAGCAAAGGTGTTTGAGTGCTTCAACGTCGACTTCGACGAAAAACAGATAGAAAGCCTGATGCAAGCTGCCTATGGTGATAACTTTGACTCCAACCAGATTGCACCAGTGGTTAAAGTGGCAGAGCAGACCTTCCTACTTGAATTAACGCACGGTCCGACATCAGCCTTTAAGGATATGGCTCTACAGTGCCTGCCTCACTTTTTCAGCGCCGCCCTGGAGCAAGGTGAGAGCAGCGCCGCCGCCCAACCATCGCCAGCGGTAACCGCGCCTGCAACCACCGCCCAACCAGCGCAACATGCCTCGCCAGCAGCCCAACCACCCCTCCACCTCATCTTAGTTGCGACCTCCGGCGACACCGGCTCAGCCGCCCTCTCAGGATTCAAGAACCGCGCGAACACTGCCCTTATCGTCTACTACCCCCGCGAAGGAGTCAGCGACATCCAACGTCGGCAAATGACAACCGCTGAAGGCAATAACATCGCTGTCGTTGCAGTCGAAGGCAACTTTGACGACTGCCAGGCAGCGGTCAAAGCGATTTTCAGCGACACCGACTTCGCCCAGACCTTGGCTGAGCAAAACGTCACCCTCTCCTCTGCCAACTCCATTAACTGGGGACGCCTGCTCCCCCAAGTTGTCTACTATGTCAACGCCTACACCCAGCTGGTCGCCCAAAACGCCATAACCTCAGGTCAGCTGGTAGACGTTTGCGTGCCAACCGGCAACTTCGGCAACATCCTGGCAGCCTGGTACGCCAAAAAAATCGGCACCCCGATTGGCCTGCTATACTGCGCCAGCAACGTCAACCACGTGCTGACCGACTTCATCAACACCGGAACCTACGACATCTCCGATCGCCTCTTCACCGTAACTCCCTCGCCTTCGATGGACATCCTGGTGTCCAGTAACCTCGAGCGCCAGCTGTTCGAACTGAACGGTCGCAACTCCGACCTCATCATCCAATGGATGACCGACCTGGGTAATAATAAAAAATTCCAAGTGGATAAAACCACCTTCGCAGCCTTGCGAGAAGACTTCACCAGCGACTGGGTCACCAGCGAAGAAAGCCTTTCGACAATTTGTGACGTTTATGACCAGCACCAGTATCTGCTGGATCCACATACTGCTGTTGCCTGGAAAGTGGCAGAGCGCCTGCGCCCTGCCCCTGATACTCCGGTGCTGATAGCTTCTACCGCTCATTGGTCCAAGTTTCCAGAGGATGTCTATCGCGCACTGCACCAGCTGCTGCCTGGCGATGAACTTCCAGCAGAAGTATCCAGCATGACCGGCTCTGAATTAATTGACCTGATAAACAGACAGTATTCTTCGACTGAGCTTCCTGAGAACCTGGCTAGCCTGTATCAGAAACCGATCAGATTCACAGAGGCTCGAGCTGCTACCAACCAAGACCTCATGCAATCAATACTTGACTTTATAGAAAACCGAAGCAGTAACTAAAAAGAAGAGGAGCCTTATAAGACCCCTCTTCTAGAAATTCGATATCGAACGGTTGCTCTATGCAGCTGCCTCAGCTGCTTCGCGCTCGTCGATTTCTTTCTGTAGCTCTGCTACTCTCTCGCGTGTCAGACGGAAGCCAAAGAACATAATCAGGAAGTAGATCAAGCCACCTATCGCAGGTAGCCTGAAGAACATGGTAATAATACCTTGCTTCATCTCAAGAGTTGCATCAGCTGGCGGAACGTTGGGGTCAAAGCCAGACAGGCCAAGAATCAGCGGAACCAAGATGCCACGCATCATCAGACCGACCTTGATCGGAATAGTCTGGGAACCCATGACAAAGGCTGAAGTGTCTTTGCCGGTCTTCCAGCGAGCATAGACCACACAGTCACCATAAAGAGCAATCATATTTGCACCAGAGATGCCCATGAACAGACCACGTACACAAATGATGGCAATCATCGCAGGGGTGCTGTTTATCGCAACAAAACTGCACGCAAAATTAGCGATAACACCAGAGCCCTGGCCAATCAGCACTGCGTTCTTCGATCCGATCTTCTGACCAATCGTGCCAGCAAAGAAAGCAGATATGGTACCGACGATCGATCCTAAAAGCAGCTGCAGTGGAAACAGGCTGTAGTCGCCGATGTAGGTGTAGTAATAAGTCGTTGCACTTGCACCACCAGCAGTAAAGAAGCTTGACAACAGCGCGCCACCGAGAATACAGAGCAGATAGGGGTTCTGGAAGGCACTCTTCAGAATGTCAACCAGACCGACTTGCTGAGCAGCTGATTGTGCTTGAGCCTTAGCAGCTTCACCGGTTGGCTCATAGCCTGATGATGCCCATACTGTCACCCAGCACATCAGCATGTAGAACACGCTGGTCAAAAGCGCCAGGAAGGTGTAGACCGTCTGCTCGGACATAACCTGTTGTAGTCTTACGATATTCGGAATAACCGCATAGGAATAGACCATTCCTGCGGCAGTTGACCAAGTGGCACGACGTGATGCCAGAATCGAACGATCCGCTGAACTGCTTGACAAGACAGTGACAAGGTTCAGGTTCGATGTCCAGGTAAACGTTCGGGTCATATTGGTCAGAAACAGCATTGACCCGCAGATAAATAGCGCAAAGCCATCTGGGCCAATTTTTGAGAAAGTCAATACGAAGGTCAAAACAACCAAAGGACCGAACAGCATGATGTACGAACGGTTCTTTCCCCAACGCATTGGCTTAAGAGCACTGATCATACCGGCGTAGATCGGCTGCCCAATCGTGTCACCGGTGTAGGCCAGCGATGTTGCTGTAGCAATACCAGCTAGAGGTAGCTTTGCTACATTGGTCAAGAAGAACATCAAGTAGTAGTTCTCGATGTTTGCCATAAATGAAAAGGCAAAATCCGAGATACCATACAGGTTCTTCGCCTTCCCCGATAATGGGGGCTTCACAAACTCCATACAAGACCTCCTTTTCTATTTAGTTACCCATAATGGGTTATTGTTGTTTTAGTGTCAAGTCTTCAACATGCAATCAACACTAAAGTAACGTAGAAGGAGGAACCTCTGGCTCCTCCTTCGTAGTTTTTTGACAGGATGAACGTTGCTTTTTTAAGCAGATGCCTCCAGCATCTGTGCAGCTTCGCGCTCGTTGATCTCGTTTTGCATTTCATTGACCCTCTCGCGAGTCAGTCTGAAACCAAATAGGAGAATTGCGCCATAGATCGCTCCACCGATTGCGGGAAGCCTCAAGAACATGGTGATAATTCCGTTCTTAATATCGACTCCTGCATCAGCAGGTGCAATATTTGGATCAAAGCCAGAGATTGCAAGAATCAACGGAACCAGAATGCCACGCAACATCAAACCTATCTTCAGGGGAATCGTCTGAGACCCCATAACAAATGCTGATGTCTCTTTACCTGTCTTCCACCTGGCATAGATCGCACAGTCACCATAAAGAGCTATAAGGTTCGGACCATTGATGCCTTGGAAAAAACTCCGGCAGATAATGCAGGCAATCAATAACTCGTTACTCCTCATGGCAACTAGACTGCCTGTGAGATTACATGCTGCCATGCCAAAGGTACCGATTAATACGGAGGTTTTATATCCGATTCTCTTACCAACAGATGCTGCGATAAATGATGAGAACGTACCCATGGCAGCTTGGCAGAATAACTGTAACGGAAACAGATTCGGCTTGCCGATATACGTGTAGTAATAAGTGTTCGCGCTGGTCATTCCGGCACTGAAGCAACTTGAGATCAAAGCTCCTACTAAGATTACCAGCAGGTAAGGGTTCTGTATCGCGCTTTTTAGAATATCAATCAAGCCGATCTGCTGCGAAGCGCTTGCTCCCTGAGCCTTAGCAGCTTCGCCAGTTGCCTCGTAACCTGATGTGCCCCAGAACACAACCCAGCACATCAACATATAAAAGGCGCTGGTAATCATCGCTATGAAGGTGTAGACCATCTGCTCAGGCATCACCTGCTGCAGTCTGGCAATGTTTGGAATTACAGCATATGAGTAGACCATGCCTGCAGCAGCAGTCCATGTAGCACGCCTTGATGCCAAAAGCGAGCGATCATCTGCACTGCTTGCCAGAACGTTTACAAGGTTCAGATTTGAGGTCCAGGTAAAGGTGCGGGTCATATTGGTTAAGAACAGCATTGTCCCGCAGACAAATAGGGCAAAACTATCCGGCCCTATTCTGGAGAAAGTCAAAACGAATGTCAGAACAACCAAGGGAGGAAACAGAAGCATGTAAGAACGGTTTTTGCCCCATCGCATCGGCTTTACGGCACTGATGATTCCAGCATAGATGCCTTGCCCGACTGAATCAGCTGTGTACGCCAGCGATGTCGCAGTTGCAATACCTGCCAGTGGCAACTTTGCCACATTCGTCAAGAAGAACATCAAGTAGTAGTTCTCAACACTTGCCATCAAGCTGAAAGCAAAATCAGAAAGTCCGTACAGGTTCTTAGCCTTTCCCCTTAATGGGGGTTTTTCGAACTCCATAGGTACACCTCCGTATCCATTTTGGAACATATTGCATAATTGACATGTCTATGTCAACATACTTTTTAGCATCCTGTGTGTGTTGTTTATTTTTTTTTCTAGCGCCAACACATTTGCCCAAACCAGTAACTAGAAACTTCTCGTATATCAATTTCTTGATGCGTTTTGCCGGTATTCTGCATGAATTACACGGCTATATGGCTAATATTGCGATTACTCGAGGTTTTATAAATAGAGCATAAATTCGAGCCAGAGCAAAACGAAATAGGTTTCAAGCCGCCATCTATTCATTTCTCGCAAATACCTTGGCAAAGACACCCAGAGCCTTATTTGGTGGACTGATTGCCATTTCGAGTGGAGTTGGTGCGCTTGTTGGGCACGCCAACAAAAAAGGAGGGGTGGTTAAACCCCTCCATTAGTCTTAAGTCTGCTTAAGTAGTAACTAGGCAGATGCTTCCAGAGCTTGCGCGGCTTCGCGCTCGTCGATCTCTTTTTGCATCTCAGCAACTCGTTCTCGGTTCAGTCGGAATCCTAAGAGCAGAATGAGGCCATATATCGCACCTCCGATTGCAGGCAACCTGAAGAACATGGTAATAATTCCGTTCTTGACTTCATAGCCAGCTTCGGCGGGCGGAATGCTCGCATCGAACCCTGAAATGGCAAGAATCAGCGGAACCAGAATACCGCGAAGCATCAAACCGATTTTCAGTGGGATGGTTTGGGATCCCATGACGAAGGCTGAAGTCTCTTTACCGGTCTTCCACCTGGCATAGACCGCGCAGTCGCCATAAAGTGCAATCAGGTTCGGGCCATTGATACCCTGGAAAACATTGCGGAAGGTAAGAATTGCAACCATCAACTCATTACTGGGAATAGCTACGAAGCTGCATGCAATGTTGCAAGCGCACATTCCGAATGTGCCCAAAAGCACTGCGTTCTTCGAACTGATCTTCTTTCCAACCTGACCAGCGAAGAAGGATGAGACAGTACCGACTGCTGCACCCAAGAATACCTGTAACGGAAACAGGTGAGGCTTACCGATGTAGTTATAGTAGTAGGTGATCGCACTTGTTGCGCCAGCACCAAAGCAGCTGGAGATCAGTGCTCCGACTAGAATAACCAACAGGTATGGGTTCTGCACTGCGCTCTTCAGAATGTCCAGCAGGCCAATCTGTTGTGCTGCACTTGCGCCTTGTGCCTTTGCTGCTTCACCGGTTGCTTCATAGCCAGAGGTGATCCAGAAGACAACCCAGCACATCAGCATATAAAACGCACTGGTGATAAACGCCAGGAAGGTATATACCATTGTGTCTGGCATTACCTGCTGTAGTCTGGCGATATTCGGGATGACAGCATAGGAATAAATCATGCCTGAAGCGGCAGTCCAAGTAGCGCGCCTTGAAGCCAGAAGAGAACGATCGTCTGCATTACTGGCCAGTACATTGACCAAGTTCAGATTCGATGTCCAGGTAAAGGTACGGGTCATGTTGGTCAAAAACAGCATTGATCCGCAAACGAATAGAGCAAAGGCATCAGACCCGATCTTTGAGAAGGTCAATACAAAGGTAATAACAACCAAAGGACCAAATAACAGAATGTAGGAACGGTTCTTTCCCCAGCGCATTGGCTTCACAGCACTGATGATGCCGGCATAAATCCCTTGACCTATTGCGTCACCGGTATAGGCCAAAGATGTAGCTGAAGCAATACCCGCAAGAGGCAGCTTTGCTACGTTAGTCAAGAAGAACATCAAAAAGTAGTTCTCGATGTTTGCCATCAATGAGAAGGCAAAGTCCGAGACACCATAGAGGTTCTTCGCTTTCCCCTGTAATGGGGGCTTCACAAAATCCATATAAGACCTCCTTAATCGGTTAGCTGTATCATGTACGAACATGCCATGAGTGTCAAGGTTGCAACGTACTCTTTACAGCAAAGCAACGCCAAAAAGCATAATATCTGCTCAGTTTTGTAGCGTGAAAAACAAAGAGGGGTCGCGTGGACCCCTCTTAAATGTGACAAAACTTGCTTCTCCTCAGGCAGTAGCGGCTCTTTCAGCAGCTTCGCGCTCATCGATTTCTCTCTGATACTCAGCAACTTTCTCACGAGTGAGTTTAAAGCCAAAGAAGAGAATCAGGAAGTAAATCGTCGCACCGGCAATCGGTAGCCAGTAGCCCATGAAAACAATACCCTGCTTCATCTGCATCGTAGCATCAGCTGGTGGTACGTTGGGGTCAAACCCAGACATACCAAGAATCAGCGGAACCAGGATACCGCGCATCATCAGACCGACCTTGATCGGAATGGTCTGGGAGCCCATGACAAAGGCTGAAGTGTCTTTGCCGGTCTTCCAGCGAGCGTAGACCACACAGTCGCCATAAAGAGCAATCATGTTTGCACCAGAGATGCCCATAAAAGCACTGCGCACGAGGCCGATAGCAATAAGTGCTTCGTTGCTCTTCAGGGCAACTAATGCACAGGCGACGCCACCGATAATACCAGCGCCCTGTCCCAATAGCACCGCATTCTTCGATCCGATCTTCTGACCAACAGTACCAGCAAAGAAGGCTGATATGGTGCCGACGACCGATCCAAGCAGCAGTTGCAGTGGGAACAGATGGGGCTTGCCAATGTAGTTGTAGTAGTAAGTAGTTGCACTCATTGCTCCAGCTCCAAAGAAGCTTGAGAGCAGTGCACCACCAAGTATGCATAGCAGGTAGGGGTTTTGGAAGGCGCTCTTCAAGATGTCTACCAAACCAACCTGCTGAGCAGCTGATTGTGCTTGAGCCTTAGCAGCTTCACCAACTGGCTCATAGCCAGAAGATGCCCACACAGTCACCCAGCACATCAGCATGTAGAACACGCTGGTTATAAATGCCAGGAAGGTGTAAACCGTTTGCTCGGACATGACCGACTGTAGTCTGACAATGTTCGGGATAACTGCGTAAGAGTAAATCATGCCGGCTGCCATTGACCATGTAGCACGACGTGATGCCAGGATCGAGCGATCCTCAGAAGAACTCGCCAGAACCGTTACCAAGTTCAAGTTCGATGTCCAGGTAAAGGTACGGGTCATATTGGTTGCCCAAAGCATTGTGCCACTGATAAACAGAGCAAAGGCATCTGATCCGATTTTCGAGAATGTCAACACAAAGGTCAAAACGACCAGAGGACCGAACAACAGAATGTATGAACGATTCTTGCCCCATCGCATTGGTTTCTTTGCACTGATTGTTGCTGCATAGATCGGCTGTCCAATCGTATCACCGGCGTATGCCAGCGATGTTGCTGTAGCAATACCTGCCAGAGGTAGCTTTGCTACGTTTGTCAAGAAAAACATCAAGTAGTAGTTCTCGATATTTGCCATGAACGAGAAGGCAAAGTCCGAGATACCATACAGGTTCTTAGCTTTTCCGCTAAGTGGTGGTTTTACAAAGTCCATAAAGTGACCTCCTCCTGATTCAAATCTACTGAATCAGATAGTAGTTATTTATAGAAGGTCTGGCCGTAGTCCCAGGCCTCTTTTTGCAGCACCTCATTCCAGTGCGGCGTCAAAGTGTCATCCGTTGCCCTAGGTGTATAAGCGGCAGCGAACATATAGGCACCACCGACAGCGTACTTGTCAAAAGCATCACGTACTGATTGACGGATCTCTTCATCGGTAACATCCAGCTCAGTCAGGCGGCCGCGGCCCTCCCAACCTCCACCGATGACCATTTGGCGTCCGAATCTAGCTTTTACCTCAAGAATGTCATTTGAAAGCTGTACAGGTTCCCAGCTGCAGACACCGATTCTGAC